>NZ_LZTC01000043.1:0-61447 GCF_001665905.1 Gordonia sp. 852002-50395_SCH5434458 | reverse complement strand
CGCCCCCCCCCCCCCCCCCCCCCCCGCGGGGGCCGCCCCCCCCCCCCCCCCCCCCCGGGGGGTGGGGGGGGCCCCCCCCCCCCCCCCCACTCCCGCGTGTTCGAGATCACGTCACCCATGAGTATGCTGTCGGCCATGGTGTCCTGGTTGCTGCGCGGTGTCGTCATGACCGCGGTCCACGTCGTCGCTCGTGTCTTGCTCGGCATCGCCGTGGTGCAGTCGCCACTGCACTCGACGGCATGGAAGACCATCGCGGTCGCAGCCGTTGTCTTCATCGCGCTGGTCTGGGGCGGGTTCGACGGTATCCGCGACGCCCGGGCACATCCGGACCCCGACGACTACGACGACCTCACGATCCGTTGGCTCAAGGCAGGCGTCTTCGCCGGCCTCGTGTCGTGCCTGATCTGCTGGATCCTCGGCACCATCGGTGTTCAGGGCATCAGCGAATCGAGCTTCTTCATCGAGATCATCGCGGGTGGCTCGTTCATCGCGCTTCTCATCTTCTTCCCGGCGTTCATCGGGGCGTCCCTCGGCCGCTGGCTCACCCGCCGCGACCAGCGCAAAGAACAGCGACGTCTCGACGAATCCAACCGCGACGACGACACCGCCGTCATCGAGCGCACCGACGACCGCACGGTCGCGAAGTCGGGCGCCGACCCCGCCTGATCAGAGCGTGATCAGAGCAGCGTGGTGCCTGCGGTCGGACGCTCGGAGGCGATAGCCGAATAGGCCGCGACAAGCAGGCCGGGATCGGGGCCCTCGAGCCTGCCCGGCTTGGCCAGTCCGTCGAGTACGACGAACCGCAGAACGCCCGAACGGTTCTTCTTGTCGCCCGACATCCCCTCCAACAGATCGGGGAACGCGTCGGCGTCGTATGTGGTCGGCAAGCCGACCAGTTCGAGGATGCTCCGATGCCGGTCCGCCGTCTCGTCGTCGAGTCGTCCTGCGAGCCGCGCCAATTCGGCCGCATAGACCAATCCGACGGCCACGGCGGCACCGTGGCGCCACCGGTAGCGTTCACGACGCTCAATCGCATGCCCCATCGTGTGTCCGTAGTTCAAGATCTCGCGCAGTGACGATTCCTTGAGGTCGGCGGAGACGACGTCGGCCTTGACCTGGACCGAACGTCGGATCAGCTCCGGCAGCACCGGACCGGTCGGGTCGGTGGCGGCGGCGGGATCGGCTTCGATGATGTCGAGGATGGTGGGATCGGCGATGAATCCGGTCTTGATGACCTCGGCCAGACCCGCGATGATCTCGTTGCGCGGCACCGTCTCCAACGTGGCGATGTCGATGAGCACGGCGTCGGGTTCGTGGAACGAGCCGACGAGATTCTTGCCGGCGTCGGTGTTGATGCCGGTCTTGCCGCCGACAGCGGCGTCGACCATGGCGAGCAGCGTCGTCGGTATGTGGATGACACCGATCCCGCGCATCCAGGTGGCCGCGACGAAGCCGGCGAGGTCGGTTGCAGCTCCCCCGCCGAGCGCGATGACCTTGTCGTTGCGCTTGAGACCGATACGCCCGAAGACATCCCAGCAGAACGCGGCAACCGACAGGTCCTTACCGGCCTCCGCATCGGGAATCTCCACGCGATGCGCATCGAATCCCTTGTCCGCCAAGAACTCTCGCACCTGCTCTGCCGTCTGCGCGAGAGTCGGCTGGTACAGCACGGCGATCCTGTCGGCGCCGACCGCTGCCTGCGCCACCTCGTCGAGCAGCCCGCGCCCGATGACGACGTCGTAGGGCGACGCCCCGTCGACCCGGATGGAGATCGGCTCGGTCATGAGGTTCTCCCTGCTGTGAGTTCGTCGGCCAACGCCAGAATGATCAGATCGGCGACGGCGTCGGGATCGCCATGCGCGTCGACTTCGACGCGCGCGACCGCCGAATAGGTTTCTTCGCGTTCGGCGAGCAACGAGCGGTAGCGCTCTGCCGGATCGTCGGAGGCCAGTAGCGGGCGATCGGACTCGCGCACCCGGGCGAATCCCGACTCCGCACTGACGCGCAGGTAGAAGACACGATGCGCATCGAGAGCCATACGCACGTCCGCCGTGGTGACAGCGCCACCGCCGAGCGCGACGATCCCGCTGTGCGTTGCGAGCACGTCGGCGACGACCTCCGCTTCGAGTTCCCTGAACTTCTCGGGACCATCGGCGACGAAGATGTCGGGGATGGACCGTCCGGTTCGTCGCACGATCTCGTGATCGGTATCGATGAAGTCGACGCCGAGCCTGTCGGCGAGCAACCTACCGACGGTCGACTTGCCCGCACCCATGAACCCGACGAGCACAGCGGCGGGTCTACTCGTCGATGTCACGCCCGCTGCCGCAGGTGTGTTCACGATCGCGCTCCGCGCTGCGCGACACGCTTGAGGTATCCGGCCAGATTGTCGGAGGTCTCGGTCGCCGAATCGCCACCGAACTTCTCCAGGGCAGCCTGTGCGACGACGAGCGCCACCATCGACTCGGCGACGACGCCCGCAGCGGGCACGGCAACGACGTCGGAACGCTGATGGATGGCCTGCGCCTGCTCACCGGTCGCCATGTCGATCGTCGAGAGTGCGCGCGGCACCGTCGAGATCGGCTTCATGGCGACACGGACACGGATGTCCTCACCGTTCGTCATGCCGCCCTCGAGGCCGCCCGCGCGGTTGGTCGACCGCAGTACGCCGTCGGATCCGGGAACCATCTCGTCGTGCGCGGCGCTGCCACGACGACGTGCGGTCTCGAAGCCGTCGCCGACCTCGACACCCTTGATCGCCTGGATACCCATGAGCGCGCCCGCCAGGCGCGAATCGAGGCGGGTCTCTCCGCTGACATGCGAACCGAGCCCGACCGGGACGCCGGTCGCGACGATCTCGACGACGCCGCCGAGCGTGTCGCCTTCCTTCTTCGCGGTCTCGATCTCGGCGATCATCGATTCCTCGGCAGCCTTGTCGAACGCACGCACCGGGCTCTCGTCGATCGCGGCGAGGTCGGAGATCGTCGGCGGCGGACCGACATACGGAGTGCTGCCACCGATCGAGATCACGTGCGAGATCACCTCGATCCCGAACACCTGACGCAGGAAGTTGCGCGCGACGGTACCTGCCGCGACGCGCGCGGCAGTCTCGCGGGCGCTCGCGCGTTCGAGCACCGGCCGAGCGTCGTCGAATCCGTACTTGAGCATGCCGGAGTAGTCGGCATGCCCCGGCCGGGGTCGGGTCAGTGCGGCGTTACGCGCGCTGCCCTCGAGCTCAGCGGGGTCGACGGGATCGGCCGCCATCACGGTCTCCCACTTGGGCCACTCGCTGTTGGCGATCTCGATCGCGACGGGCCCACCGAGGGTCAGCCCGTGCCGCACGCCCCCGAGCACGCTCACCTTGTCGGCCTCGAACTTCATGCGCGCACCACGCCCGTAGCCGAGCCTGCGGCGTGCGAGTTGTTCGGCGATGTCGGTCGAGGTGATCTCCACCCCGGCGACCATGCCTTCGACAATGGCAACAAGGGCCGGGCCATGAGACTCTCCGGCAGTTATCCAGCGCAACACAAGGATCAATTGTTCCATGTGACGGCGGCGACACCCCAACCACGTCGTGCCACCCCGCGTCTTCTCCTCACGAGCCGGCCACGAGCAGCGCCACACCCGAGGCGATCATCGGCGGCCCATGTGGCCAGCGCTGCCGCCCTCGTCGCATCAGCAACCCGATCACCTGAGCGACGAGCACCATCAGCAACGCCGACGCCGGGTCGGCGAGCATGCCTCCGAGCGCGAACGCCAACTTCACGTCGCCACCACCGCAGAGACCGGTGAGCCACCCCACGAGGTACGGGCCCGCGGCAGCGACAGCGGCAAGCGCGATGCACGGTCGCACACACGACGAGACCCCGACTGCGACGCAACCGGGCCACAGCAGAACGGTCGGCAACCGCGAGGTGCGACGGTCGATGTCGGCGAGCGCGGCCAGCCACAGCGCGACCAGGCAGCCAACGGGTTCCATGCACGACAGTCTCGACGACGCGGCGCGATCCGACTCCCCGCCGCCGACATGCGCGGCGCACCTGTGGATCGGGCCGTGTCTGGGGATGGAACAGGGTGTGTGGAGGGATCAGTCGAGCGCGGCGGCCATCGCCTCACGCGGTGCGACACGTCCCGTGAACTGCTCCACCTGGCTGTACGCCTGGTTCAGCAACATCACCAAACCCCCGACAACGCGCCCTCCGCCGGCCGACACGGCGTCGGCAAGCGGCGTCGGCCACGGGTTGTAGATCACGTCGACGAGCGCGCGCGTCTGCGTGAGCGAGTCGATGATCGGCTCGACCGCCGCCGCGGGGACCGTCGATACGACGACGCCTGCGTCGGCGCTCGCCTCGAGGAGTTCTCGCGACGGACGGAACGGAAGGAAGCGCACGTCGAGATCGAGTCGCCGCGCGAGCTCGACCACGTCGGACGCGCGTCCCTCGTCGCGCGCGACCACCGTCAGTTCAGCGAATCCGGCTTCCGCGATCGCGGCCACGCTCGGCAGCGCGGTTCCACCCGCCCCCACGAGGACGGCGTGCGGACGCTCGGCCACCGCAACGTCGACCTCCCGCAGGGCACCGATCATGCCGTCGATGTCGGTACAGTCGGCGCGCCAGCCGTTCTCGGTGCGCACCAGGGTGTTTGCCGAACCCACGAGGACTGCCCGCTCGGTGCGTTCGTCTGCGACCTCGAGTGCGACACGCTTGCCGGGCATGGTGACCGACAGGCCCACCCATTCGGGCGAGAGCGCGCCCACCAGTTCGGGAAGCCGACGCTCGTCGCACTCGATCCGCTCGTAGGTCCAGTCATCCAATCCCAGGGCACGGTAGGCCGCGAGATGCAGGTCGGGTGAGCGCGAATGCGAGACCGGCGAGCCGAGGACCGCGGCACGGCGGCCCACCGTGCCACCGACGGGAGCGTGCCGTGGCGGAGGTGTCAGATCCATCGACTCAACTACACCCCGTGGTCAGGAGCTTGTTGTCGCACGCCTTCTCGCGGTTGCGTTTGTGTTCGTCGAAGGTGTCGGCGAACAGCGTCGTACCCTCGCGGTCGACGGTGACGAAGTACAGCCAGTTGCCGCTCTCCGGATGTTCGGTCGCCTCCAGCGCACGCTCGCCGACCGCGCCGATCGGCGTAGCCGGGAGCCCCTTCATCTGATAGGTGTTCCACGCGTTGTCGGACTTGTACGCCTCACCGTCGAGGTCGATGTTGGTCACCGTCGCGGTGTAGTTGGCGGTCGAGTCCATCTCGAGGCGCTGGTCCTTGTCGAGACGGTTGAGGATCACCCGCGCGACCTTGGCGTAGTCGTCCGGCTTGGTGACCTCGCGTTCGACTACAGAGGCCGACACCAAGGTCTGATACGGCGTCAGACCCGAGTCGTTGGAACCCTCTGAACTCAAACCCCACTGCGCGAAACGCTGCCCGCTCTGCGAGATCAACTGCTGCAGGATCTGCGTCGCCGACATATGCGGGTCGATCGTCTCCCAGGTACCCGGAGCTATCAGTCCCTCGATCCGCCGGTGATCACCATTGAGCTTCTCGACGTCGGCGACCGCCCAATCGGGCACTCCGAGTTGCTGCGCGGGGGTGCCTGCCGCCGCCTTCTGCAGGTCGTCGACCGACACCCCGATCTTCTGTCCGTTGACGGTGACGGATGTGGCATCGGAGATCTTCTGGAAGATTCCCGGCGTCGTCTTGCCGTCGACACCCTTCTTCGTGTCGAGCTGCAGGCCCTCCGGAACCACGACCCGACCGACCCGGTGCGTCGTCCCGTCGGTGAGCATCTGCACGGCTGTCGATGCGGGAATCTCGGTGCGCAACTTGTAGTAACCGCCCGAAATGGCTTGTCCGTCAGCGGCATTGATGAATGCGCGCTGACTGCCGACGACGTTGTCGTCTGTGAGGATGCGTCCGAAATCCTTCAACGTGGAGTTCTGCGGAATGTCGACGATCACGTCGCCGGTACCCGCGGCGTTGGTGTAGTCCTTGCGCGAGTCCAGCATGCCCGCCGCACGCAACCCGTAGTAGCCGACACCGACAACCGCGATCAGCATGATCGCGATGACGGCCGCGAGCACAGTTCGTCGCTTGCGTCGTCTGCGTCGCGATTCGGGTGTATGAGTGCGAACTCTCCCCCTGCGCGTCGGCGAGATCGGTTGGTCGTGGTCGATGGAGTCGTACGACTCGTCGGGCTCGATCGACTCGAGTGCGACAGGGGCTTCCTGGTAGTCGTGGGCTTCCTGGTAGTCGTGGGCCCCCTGGTAGTCGTGGGCTTCGTAGGCCTCCGGTGCGACTGTCGCGCGCGACGTCACCGGGGCGTCGGCCTGTGCCGTCTCAACCGGCGCCGGATCGACCGGGGTTGTATCGAGTTGATGGTCGACGGGCGGCGTCGGCGAGATGCGTTGCGGGCGGGCACGACGCGGTGTGGCCATGTGGAAGGTATCCACCGACTCGCCGTCTGCGGACGGTTCCGGTCGGCGAACGGGCCGATCGGTCGGCTGGGGCCGGGTAGCGCGAGCCTCTGGCCCACTCTGGGCCGGGCGCGCGACACGACCCTGCGGAACGTCTCGCGCCGGCTGGGGCGACTGCGCGCCGTCGGTGCGCGGGCGTTGGGGCCTGGGAGTGTCGGTGCGGACTACCGGTATCTGCCCCGTAGTCCCGGTGCGTCGACGCCGATGCCGGTTGTGCGGCTTGCCGTCGGCCGGTTGTGTGAAGTACCGGAGTCGCTCGAGATCGAGTCCTTCGGTAGGATGATCAGAGAGTTCACGATGACGATTCCGATGCCGTTCGTCGGTCACCGAACGTCCCCTCCCTCATATCTGACGACTCGCATGGCGAGATGGTCCGTGGACAGCGTTGAACCACTCATCGTCGCGAATCCAGCCACCCCTGAAGAATAGCGACCGCAGCCGCCTGATCAATCACCCCGCGCGACGCCTTCACGCTGCGTCCACTGGCGTGCAGCGCCTGCTGCGCAGCTACGGTGGTGAGTCGCTCGTCAGAAAACACTACTGAAATCCCCTCAAGTCCTTCGGCGAGTCGGGCCCCGAAGGCGCGTGCCTTCTCGGCTGCCGGACCGTCCGTGTTGCGCAGCGTCTTGGGCAACCCGACGATCACCTCGACGGCGTCGTACTCCTCGACCAGTGCACGTAGTCGCGCCACCGCGGCGTCGACGTCGGCTCCCGCGACCGTCTCGACGGGAGTCGCGAGGATGCCGTCGGGATCGCTCACGGCCACCCCGATCCGCACGCTCCCCACGTCGACGCCGAGACGACGCCCCCGAGTCAGACTCATCGGCCGACGATCTCCCGAATGCGGGTTCGCGCGGCGTCGATCCCCGCGGCGTCGGTGCCCGATCCCTGCGCGAGGTCGGGTTTGCCACCGCCGCGTCCACCCACGAGTGGCGCGATCTCCTTGACCAGGTCGCCCGCTTTGATGCCCGCCCCCCGCGCGGCGTCCGTGGTGGCGATGACGAACGGCACCTTGGTGTCGTCGCCCTCACCGGTCGTCGAGAACAACGCGATCACGGCCTGCCGGTCACCGACGCGGCCGCGCAGATCGGTCGCGATACCGCGAAGGTCGTTCGCCCCGACTCCCGGGACAACCCCGCCGACCACGAACGTCGAACCGACGGTGTCGGCGGAATCGAGCAGGTCGCCTGCCGCCGAGCGAGCAGCGTCGGCACGCACCTTCTCGAGCTGCTTCTCCGCATCACGCAGGCGTGTGACGAGCTGCTCGACGCGGCCGGGAACCTCGGCGGAGGGCACCTTGAGTGACGACGCCAGTCCCGCGAGCAACGCACGCTCCTTGGACAGGTAGCGGAACGAGTCCATTCCGACGTACGCCTCGACGCGACGCACGCCTGATCCGACGGAGGATTCGCCGATCAACGTGACCGGTCCGATCTGCGCCGACGACGCCACATGCGTTCCGCCGCAGAGCTCCATCGAGAAGGGTCCGCCGATCTCGACGACGCGTACGACGTCGCCGTAGTTCTCGCCGAAGAGCGCCATCGCGCCCATCGCCTTCGCCTCGCTCAGACCGGTCTCGAACGTGTGCACCGGGTAGTTGGACTCGACGGCGGCGTTCGAGATCTCCTCGATCTGCTGCCGCTGATCCTCACTCAGCGCCGAGCCGGAGTGGAAGTCGAATCGCAGATAGCCGGGCCGGTTGAGCGATCCGGCCTGAGTCGCGCTGGGGCCGAGCACCTCGCGCAGCGCGGCATGGACCATGTGCGTACCCGAATGTCCTTGTGTCGCACCGTGTCTCCACGACTGATCTACTGAAGCGATGACCTCGTCGCCGTCGTGGATCTCGCCTGCGTCGACGGTGGCCTTGTGCAGCCACACCGATTTGCCGACCTTCTGCACGTCGCTGACGGTGAGTCGGGTGCCATCGCTGGTGGTGATCGTGCCGACGTCGGCCATCTGACCGCCCGACTCCGCGTAGAGCGGCGTGCGGTCGAGGATCACCGTGGTCTGCTCGCCGGGGCCTGCCGACCGCACGCGCGTGCCGTCGGTGATGAGACCGAGCACTCGTGCCTCGGACACCAACTCGTCGAAGCCGGTGAACTCGGTGGGGCCACGGTCGAGGAACTCGCGGTACACCGCGGCGTCGGTGTGTCCGGTCTTGCGGGCCACCGCGTCGTCCTTGGCGCGCTGCTTCTGCTCCGCCATCAGTTCGGTGAATCCCTGCTGATCGACGTCGAGGCCTGCCTCCGCGGCCATCTCGAGCGTGAGATCGATCGGGAAACCGTACGTGTCGTGCAGGGTGAACGCGTCGTTGCCGCTGATCGTCTTCTTGTGCGCCGCCTTGGTGGCCTGCGCGGCGTCGGCGAACAGCTTGGACCCGGCCTCGAGCGTCTTGGCGAACGACGTCTCCTCGCCGACCGCGACGGTGACGATGTGGGCGCGCTGCTCGGCGAGTTCGGGGTACGACGGCGACATGACGTCGATCACCGTGTTCACGATGATCTCCATGGTCGGCTTGGCATCGCCGAGCAACCGCATGGAGCGGACCACGCGGCGCAGGAGTCGCCGCAGCACGTAGCCGCGTCCGTCGTTACCTGGGAGCACGCCGTCGCCGATGAGCATCACCGCGGTGCGGGCGTGGTCGGCGATGACGCGGAATCTCACGTCGTCGTCGTGATTGCCCGCGCCGTAGCCCCGACCGGTCAACTCCGACGCCAGGTCGATGAGCGGCTTGAGCAAGTCGGTCTCGTAGACGTTGTCGACATTCTGCAGCAGGCAGGCCACGCGCTCGACGCCCATACCGGTGTCGATGTTCTTCTTCGGCAGCGGGCCGAGGATCTCGTAACCTTCCTTGGCTCCACCGGGGCCTCGCTCGTTCTGCATGAACACGAGATTCCAGATCTCGATGTAGCGATCCTCGTCGGCTTCGGGTCCGCCTTCGACGCCGTAGGCGGGGCCACGGTCGTAGAAGATCTCCGAACACGGACCGCACGGGCCGGGCACGCCCATCGACCAGTAGTTGTCCTTCATCCCGCGCCGCTGGATGCGCTCTGCGGGAACACCGATCTCGTCGCGCCAGATCGCGAACGCCTCGTCGTCGTCGAGGTAGACCGTCGGCCACAGCTTCTGCGGGTCGATGCCGTATCCGCCGTCGTCCACCGACGAGGTGAGCAGATCCCACGCGAAGCGGATGGCCTCACGCTTGAAGTAGTCGCCGAACGAGAAGTTGCCCGCCATCTGGAAGAAGGTGTTGTGGCGGGTGGTGATGCCGACCTCTTCGATGTCGAGTGTGCGGACACACTTCTGCACGCTGGTGGCACGGTCGAACGGCGGGGTCTGTTCACCGAGGAAGTAGGGCTTGAACGGCACCATGCCGGCGTTGACGAACAGCAGGTTGGGGTCGTCGAGGATCAGCGAGGCGCTGGGCACCTCGGTGTGTCCGGCCTTGATGAAGTGATCCAGGAATCGCTGCCGGATCTCATGCGTCTGCACTGGGTTCTCGTCCTCGGTCGTCGTGGTGCGTCTGGAAGGTCTGCGTCGGACTGACTCGGGGCGTGCGCGAATCCGACGATCTGCGACATACCAGCCTACCGCCGCGCCAGCGCGACTCCTTACTGGCGTCGTCACCAGCACGAGAAGGCCGTGCGTGGCGGCGTCGCGTGACCGCGTTGGTGGCTGTCACCGACAGGGACAGGCACGCGACGGCCGATCGCGCGACCATGGACCGGTGACCAACGGATACACGGCCGCCGAGCAACTCGCCGACTTTCTGCGCAGCCGCCGAGCAGCACTGGTACCCGCCGACCTCGGCGTCGTCACCACGGGGCTTCGTCGGGTGCCCGGGCTGCGTCGAGAAGAACTCGCAGAACTCGCAGGCGTCGCTGACCTACTACACCCGTCTGGAACAGGGCGCGGCGTCGAATCCGTCGACACAGGTCATCGACGCGTTGGCACGCGCGTTGCGGCTCGACGAGGTCGAACGTGCACATCTTTATCACCTTGCGGGCTCGGCGACTCCCCCGCCGGTCCGAGCGCGGCTGCGTCCCGGTCTCGCGACGCTGCTCGACGCGATGCCCGACGTCGACGCGATCGCACTGTCGCCCGTCCAGGACATCGTCGGGTGGAATCGCCTGGGACACGCGGTGCTGGCGAGCCACCTCGACCCTGCCGCCCCGACGTCGGAGACACCACCGAACAAGGTGTCGATGTTGTTCACCGACCCGGCCACGCGTGCGCTGCACCGTGACTGGGAGTTCGAGGCAAGGCTGGCAGTCGCCTCGTTGCGATACGTCACGGCACCCCTGGTCACGACGACCTCGCGCACCCACGACATCGACCTTCTCGTCGCAGACCTCGCTTCCCGCAGCGCCGACTTCGCCCGGATCTGGGCGCAGCACCCCGTCGAATCCTGTTCGAGCGGCACCAAGCGCTTCCGGCATCGGATCGTCGGCGATCTCGACCTCACCTACGAAATGCTCCATCTCCCCGAAGAGGACGGGCATCGGTTGATGCTCATGCACGCCACACCCGGTTCGTCACACGACGACGCGCTCCGTCTGCTCGCGAGCACGACTCTTTCCGGCTGAACCCCCGCCACCTGTTCACCCTTTCCACGCCGGTCACCGACCGCTGCGTCATCTCGTCGTGAAGGACACACCATGAATGAGACGACAACTCCCGCAACAGATTCCACGATGAACCAGGCGACTGCCCGGACGCACGCCCGAGCGGGTCTGACCGCGCTGGCCGTCGGCGGATTCGGGATCGGCCTGACCGAGTTCATCATCTCCGGACTGCTTTCCGACGTCGCGGAGTCGCTGCGCGTATCGGTACCCACCGCGGGTGCGCTGATCTGGGGATATGCGCTCGCCGTCGCTGTCGGAGCTTTCACCGTCACCGCATTCCTCAGCAGGCGACCACCCAGGCGCGCGCTGGTGGTGCTGCTGTGCCTGTTCATCGTCGGCAACGTGCTCACTGCCCTCGCACCCACATTCGACGTGGCGCTGCTGGGCCGCGTGATCACCGCGATGTGCCACGGCGGCTACTTCGGCATCGGCGCCGTGCTGGCTGCCGACCTCGTGGCGCCGCACCGCAGGGCCGGCGCGATCGCGGTGATGTTCACCGGCCTGACTGCGGCGAACGTGATCGGAGTTCCCTTCGGAACCGTTGTGGGCCAACACTTCGGCTGGCGGGCGGCGTTCTGGATGGTGAGCGTCGTCGGAGTTGTCGCACTGGTCGGGATCGTTGCACTCGTCCCGTCACGACCGGCGCCGACGTCGAGCGGCGGATCGGCCTACCGTGTCCTGCTTCGACCGCAGGTGCTGATCTCGATCGTCCTGACAATGGTGCTCTTCGGCGGAGTGTTCGGCGCGTTCATTTACATCGAGCCCCTCGTCACGCATGTCACGGGCTATCCGGAGTCCGCGGTGGCCTGGCTGCTGATCGTTTTCGGGCTCGGACTGTGCGTCGGCAACATCGTGGGCGGCTGGGCCGCCGATCGCAACCTCACGCTCACACTGCGCACTCTGCCCGTGCTGCTGACCCTCACCCTCGTCGCCTACGCACTGCTCGCACACGTGCCGGTCGCCGTCGCGATCCTGCTCTTCGTCATGGGCCTCGTCGGGTTCGCGACCAGCCCGCCGCTGCAACTGCGGGTGATGCACTTCGCGGGCGACGCACCGACCATGGCGTCGGCAGCCAACATCGCCGCGTTCAACGTGGGCAACGTGATCGGCACGTTTCTCGGCGGACTGACGATCGGCGCAGGGCTCGGTTGGGTGTCGCCGGTGTGGGTGGGCATCGCAATGGCCGCGGCAGCAACGGCTCTGGCGTTCTCTACACGCCACCGCTGAGCGGCGTCACGACTTCTTCGGCCGGCGCGTCGCCCGGCGCACGATCGATCGCAGTTTGGCCACCCGCGGCCCGATCTCGCGCTCGAAACCGTGATCGGTGGGCACGTAGTAGTCGACGCCGACGAGCTCATCGGGTGGATACTGTTGCGGCACAACACCGTCAGGATCGTTGTGGGGGTACTGATATCCGACGCCGCTGCCCAACTTCTTGGCGCCGCTGTAGTGCGCGTCGCGTAGTCCGGGCGGCACGGCGCCGGCTTTGCCTGCTTCGACGTCGGCGAGCGCAGCGCCGATAGCGCTGACCACACCCGCGGACTTCGGGGCGGTCGCGAGGTGGATGGTCGCCTGCGTGAGCGCCAGCTTTGCCTCCGGCATCCCCACGAGAGCCACCACCTGCGCCGCGGCGACGGCGGTCTGCAACGCCATCGGATCGGCCATCCCGATGTCTTCGCTAGCGTGGATCATCAGCCGCCTGGCGATGAAGCGGGGATCCTCGCCTGCGGCGATCATCCGGGCGAGGTAGTGCACCGCGGCGTCGACGTCGGATCCGCGGATCGACTTGATGAACGCGCTGGTCACGTCGTAGTGCTGGTCGCCGTCGCGGTCGTACCGCACGGCCGCGCGGTCGATGGCCGCCTCGACGTCGGCTACACCGATCTCAGGGATCTCGCGGCGTTCGGCAACCGCCTCACCACTGCCTTCGTCATCGGTTGTCGGCTCGCGCAGTGCTGCGTCGGCGCTGGCCTCGAGTGCGGTCAGTGCTCGGCGCGCGTCGCCACCCGCGACCGCCACGAGGTGGTCGTACGCGTCGTCGGTGACGGTGACGGCACCGCCGAGTCCGCGTTCGTCGGCGACGGCGCGGCGCAGCACCGTGCGAATGTCGTCGTCGGTGAGCGAACGTAACTGCAGCACAAGCGATCTGGACAACAGTGGGGACACGACGGAGAACGACGGATTCTCGGTGGTCGCGGCGACGAGGAGGACGATCCGGTTCTCGACGGCGTCGAGCAACGCATCCTGCTGGGTCTTGGAGAACCTGTGGACCTCATCGATGAACAAGACGGTCTGCTCACCGGCCGCCAATCGACGCCGCGCGACCTCGATGACCGCGCGCACCTCCTTCACGCCCGCGGACAGCGCCGAGAGCGCTTCGAATCGTCCGCCCGCCGCGCTCGAGATGAGCGAGGCCATCGTCGTCTTACCGGTGCCCGGTGGGCCGTAGAGCATCACCGACGCCGCGCCCGATCCGCTGATCAGACGACGCAGTGGTGACCCCTCGCCGAGGAGGTGTTGCTGGCCGACGATGTCGTCGAGAGTCTGCGGACGCATGCGCACCGCCAGCGGTGCGCTCGGTGACGGCGGCGATGTCAGCGATGTGGCGCCGCTCGTCGAACTCTGAGGCGGCGGGTCGAACAATCCCCCCACCGCGGTCAGTCCAGCCACGCACGCTGCAGCGCGAGGCCCACTTCGGTTGCGAACTCAGAGATCTCGGCGTTGCTCGTCGCCGCGGCGGCGAGATCGGACCAGCGCGCCACGAGGACACGGGGATCGTTGGTGTGCAGCGCCCAGTCGTGGGCATAGTGCGTCATCGGAACGGTGTCGGTCGACGAATCGGGCAGCATCCACACCGTCGACAACCACACCCACAGCAGCCGCGCCGTGAGCAACTGCCGTGCCATGTAGCGATCGCGCTCGAGTGCGGGCCAGATCGGCACCACTTCCGAGCGCCAGGCGTCGACCATCGACACCTCGAGGTCGAGGCGGTGAGCGACGCCTGCCGGCCCGAGTTGCGGGGCAAAGGTGACCAATCCGTAGGCGATGTCGAGTGTGGCGTCGCGGAATCCGCCCCACTCGTAATCCATGAACTGCACGCCGTCGTCGTTGAGAAGGATGTTCTCGGGGCCGACGTCGGAGGGGCTGAATGCGCGGTGGTCGCCCTCGTCGAAGAGCGCGCACGCCGACGTCAGTGCCTCGGCGACTGCGTCTGGAAGCGTCAGCCCGAGGTCGGCGACGCGTGCCGATGCAGCGGACACGGCACGGATGGCTTCGTCGCGGAGGATGTCCCTGCCCGCGGTGCCTGCAGCACCGTGGCGTACGAGGGCGTCGAAGTCGCCTTCTCCGCCGACCGTTGCCGCATGCATCCGACCGAGCGCCTGGCCCCACGCGCTCACCGCACGGCTCATCTCGACCACGTCGGCGTCGGCGAGCAGCACTGTCAACGGATGCCCGCGGCCGAGGTCGGAGAGCACCATCAACCGGTTGTCGGGATCGGAGGCAATCAGTTGCGGACCGGGCCGCGACTCCGTCGGCAGCGCCGTCGCGTATTTGTACGACGCGATCTCGCGGTGAAAGGCCTGCGGGTCCTCGTGGCTCGGGAGCGCCTTGATGACCAGGGTGCGGTCCATCGACAGAGGGTTCTGCGCCACGCGTACCCTTACGACCGTGGTTCGGCCGCTTCCTCCGAGATCCTCGGGATCGGCGAGAACCACCGGCGACCCCGCTCGGCGGGACAACATTGTTTCTGCGGCACGCACCACGCTGGTGACGCGGCTTTCTGTGATGACCGTCATGGCACCAACCAACCTACTCGTCGGCGCCGACACGCGTCACCGGATTATGCGACTGAACACGGGAGCACCCTGCACGGCACGGCCTCGACCTGCAGTTTTCGTTCACCTGATCCTTTTGTGTCGCAAAAGACAACAATTCGGTTCGCCGACGGCTTTTCGACCGACACTGTCCCGAATCAGGTCGGGTTCGAATGCGGCCCGCAGCGCTCACGTCCTCGCCTCCGACTTGTCTGACAAGGGACTGACGTCGACGGAGACCTCGATCTCGCTCTTGGACGCATCGGTGTAGATCACGCCACGCAGCGGCGGGACGTCGTCGTAATCACGACCCCACGCCACGGTGACGTGACGTTCGTCGACGAGCTTGTTGTTCGTCGGATCGAAGGCCAGCCACCGATCACCGGGCAGCCAAACCGCGGCCCACGCATGGCTGGCATCGGCGCCGAAGATGCGCTCGGTGCCCGGCGGCGGGTCGGTCGCGAGGTAGCCGGACTCGTAGCGCGCCGCGAGTCCCACCGACCGCAGACAGGCGATGGCCACCCGGGCGAAGTCCTGACACACGCCCATCCGACGTTCGAGCACCGTGTCGACGCGCGTGCTGATCGCCGTCGATCCGGAACGGTAGGTGAAGTCGGAGAAGATGCGCGCCGTCAGGTCGATGATCGCGTCGACGAGCGGACGGCCGGGGGTGAACACCGCCGCGGCGTAGTCGCGCACGGCAGGCGTGATCTCCGGTGGGTCGAGGTCGAGTACGAACTCGTCGACCAGAACCGCCCCGGTGGCAGCTGGGCGGGCGTCCTCCCAGGGTGCGCGAGCGGCGACGCTGTGTACGAGTCCCTGGTCGATGGGGTCAACCTCGACGATCGACGTCGTGGTCACCTCCAGTACGCGGTGAGCGGTACGGACGTGGAAGTAGGCGTCGATGTTGCCGTAGACGTCGACGCCGACGGACCGGTCAGCGGGCTCGGGCGAGATCACCGTCTCGGTGTCGTGGACACGCTGGTACGGCAGGTCGCGCGGCGTCAGATAGCACCTGCCATACGACGACGACACCTCGTCGTCGTAGGTGTAGCAGGTGCGGTGGAAGACTCGGTACTTGCGCGTTGCCGGCGCATCGGCGGGTGTCGTCACAGCTGACCTCCCCAGATCGGTTGCGCGGTGCGCGGCGGAGCGAATCGCGTCCGGTTCAGCAGGTCGGACAGCGCGCGTGCACGGTCGCGCAGTGTGCTCGTCAATTCGACGAGCTCAGCGCGCTGACCGTTTCCGTCGACGCTGCTGAGATCGGCCGGGCCGCAGCGACGCAGTTCGGCCGTCATCTCCTCGACCGCTCGCTCGGCGGCGGCAGAGCGCAGCGCCTCGGGCAGCGATGCCAGGTCGTCGTGCATCTTGGTGAGTTGGTAGATCATCGCGCGCGGGTTGGTCTCGTCGAACATCAACAGCTCGGCGACGGCCTCTGCACGGTAGAGACCGCGGTTGCGTCTGCGGTAGATGACCGACGACTCGGTGGCGCTGAGGTACGACTCCAGGAGTGCCTGTTCCATGTCGAGCGGATGCTCGTACTCGAACAGCTTCCGGGTGAGGTCGGCGAGCGTAATCACCCGCTCGATACGCCTGCCGAGATCCATGAGCAGCCAGGCGGCGTCGTGGACCATCGATTCGGCTTGCAGACCGGACAGTGCGAGAGCGCCGTGCAGGATGTGCTCGTGCGTGCGGGCGAGATCGGGTCCGAGGTCGAGTGCTGCGTCGCCGAACACCCCGGTGCCCGCACCGACGTCATCGCGGGCGCGTTCGATCTGGCGCGTCATCGACTCGAGCGCGCGCTCCATCGGGGTCAACACCATCCACGTACTCGTCGACATCTGGTCGCGGACGGCCCTGGCTGTGGCGACGAGGCGTTCGGTCGAGTGTGCGATGGTGCCCTGGGTGTGGCGATTGACGGTCAGTTCGGCGATCTTCACGATCGCGGTATTGACCTGCTCTATCGACGAGAGTGATGAATCGTCGTCGAGCAACGTCTCCCCCGTGCCGAGCAGGCCGGTGGTCCCGGTCACCTCGGCGACCGCATGCAAGAACAGCGGCACCGCAGCGGTTCCCGACATCCACGGCCGGTACTGGAAGTCCTGGTAGCGCTCGCGGGCGACCTTCGCCAGCCGTGTGACCGACTCGGTGCGCTCGCCGTACCGGCCGAACCAGAACATGTCGGCGAGTACGCGCGGACTCGCGGCGGCTGCGATGTCGGAATAGCCGGTCGACGCCGGGCGCGTGATGATGGCGACCTCGTCGTCGGGTTCGCCTCGCAACTCCGTACGCCGCGAAACATGTCCTCCCACATCGGGATTGGTCACCCAGATGTCCTTGGCGGCAACAGATGCCAGTGACGCGCCGACGACGCCGTCGGCGAGGACCGACCCGAGACCGCCCGGCATCACCGCGTAGGTGGGTCCCTGCGCGACCGAGAACGCGCGCACGGAGACGGGTGCGGCACGCAGCGTGCCGCGTCCCTGCGCGGGCAACGCCGCGTCGGTCAGGCTCGGCGCCACCGAGTATGCCTCGACCTCGCGGCCCACCCACTGCCAGGCGTCGGAGTCGATCCGCGAACGCAATACTTCCCTGGTCGCGGAATTCGTTGCGGGACCGACGAATTCCTCGCCGGTACGGAAGTTCGTGAGGACGAGTGAGTCGAGCGACGACAGGATCTTCGATTTCGCCGACTCCTCGCCTGCCCAATATGTCGGCACCGATTCGAGAGCGAGTTCCTCGTCGATGAGCATCGGCGCGACCTTGGCCAGGACGGTGTTCAACGCCGGATTCTCCAGCACGCCACTGCCGAGCGTGTTGACGACGGTGATGTTTCCACGGGAGATGGCCTCGACGAGTCCCGCGACGCCCAGACGGGAGTGGGTGCGCAGGTCGAGCGGGTCGCAGTAGGAGGCGTCGACGCGGCGCAGCAGCACATCGACACGTTTGTACTTGCCGAGCGACCGCATGTAGACCGCGCCGTCACGCACCGTCAGATCGGCGCCCTCGACCAGCGGGAAACCCAGCACGGACGCCAGATACGCCTGGTCGAAGAAGGTCTCTGACATGCTGCCGGGGCTGAACACCGCAACGGTCGGGTCGTCGACCCCCGGCGGGGCGTAGTCGGTCAGCGCCAGTCGCAGCGTGCCGGCGAACGTCGCCATCGGGCGTGGTGCACAGCGCTGGAACAGTTGCGGGAACGTACGGGAGATCAGTCGGCGGTCGGCGATGGCGAACCCGACGCCCGACGGCGCCTGCGTCCGATCGGCGTAGACGGCGAAGGTGCCGTCGGACAGGCGTCCGAGGTCGAGTGCGTGCAGGAACAGCGCGTGCGGCCCCGCAACCTCGAGCCGGGCGGCTTTGCGCACGTAGCCGGGATGCCCGAAGACCATCTCCGGAGGTATCAGCCCTGCGTTGATGGTCTTCTGGTCGCGGTAGATGTCGCGCAGGATGAGATCGAGCAGCATCGACCGCTGGGTGATCGCCTTCTCCAGCTCGGCCCACTCGACACCGTCGAGGATCAGCGGGACAGCGTCGAGCAGCCAGGGTCGCGGAATGGTCGAGGTGCCGTCGACCTGGTTGTAGACGACGCCCTCATCTGATACCGCCGAGGCAAGCCGCGCCGCCGACGCCCGCAGTCGGTCGTCGCCACGCAGCGCGTAGCCCGCGACGAGTTCGTCCCATGCGGGACGGATCGCGCCCGCGGAATCGAGCACTTCGTCGTAATGGTTGCGTGCGGCAGCCGGTGCGGAACCGCCCGAATTGAGCTGTCCGAGATCGAACAGCGTGTAACCGTCGGATCGGTACCTGTCGAACACCGCGGGGACACCGCCGCCCGCTGAAACAGTCACCGAAGAACTGTACGTGCCCGACGCAGATCGAGGATCGCCGGGACCCCACTGTCGGTGGCCATGCGGGCGACCCGCTCCCGGAGCAGTCCGACGTCGACGGAGCCGCTGGTGTGCCCGGCCGCCTCGAACCGACCGTTCCTGCGCGACTCCGCCTCGACGGCATTGACCGGTGGGCGGTCGTAGGCCCGTCCGCCCGGATGCACGATGTGGTAGGTCGCGCCGCCGACGGATCGGCCCGCGAGGGTGTCGACGAGGTCGAAGGTCAACGGGGTGTCGATGCTGATGGTCGGGTGCAGCGCGCTAGGCGGCTGCCATGCCCGGAACCGGATGCCTGCCACGCGCTCACCCGGCCTGCCGGTGCCCGTCAGCGGGATCGGATATCCGTTGCAGGTCAACACGAACCGGTCGTCTTCGGCACCCTGCACACGCACCTGCACCCGCTCGATCGACGAGTCGACGTAGCGCGCGGTTCCGGTACCCGTCGACTCCTCGCCGAGCGTGTTCCACGGTTCGATTGCCCCGCGCAGTTCGACCTCGTACTCGCGGATCGCGACGGTCCCCAGGCGCGGGAACCGGAACTCCGTGAACGGGTCGAGCCAGGCGGTGTCGAACGGATAACCCGCCTCGCGCAGTTCCTCGGCGACCTGCGCGATGTCGGCGATGACGTACTGCGGCAGCAGGTACTTGCCGTGCAGGTCGGCGCCGTGGTGGATGAGCCTGCTGCGGTAGGGTTTCTCCCAGAACCACGAGACCAGGGAGCGGACGAGGAGCGACTGCACCATCGCCATCCGCTGATGCGGCGGCATCTCGAAACCGCGGAGTTCGAGCAGCCCGAGCCTGCCGCGCGCGGAATCGGGGCTGTAGAGCTTGTCGATGCAGAACTCGGCCCGGTGGGTATTGCCGGTGATGTCGGTGAGCAGGTGCCGCAGCGCCCGGTCGGTGACCCACGGATTCGGTGGTGCCCCGTCGCCGTTCTCGCCGGCACCGCGCGCCGGTTCGCCCTTCACCGCGAGCCTGTCGATCTCGGCGAACGCGATCTCCATCTCGTAGAGCGCGGAATCGCGGCCCTCGTCGGCGCGGGGCGCCTGCGACGTCGTTCCGATGAACTTGCCGCTGAACAGGTACGACAGCGACGGATGGCGCTGCCAGTAGGTCAACATCGACACCAGCAGATCCGGTCGACGCAACAGTGGTGAATCCGCGGGCGTCGATCCGCCGAGGGTGATGTGGTTGCCGCCGCCGGTTCCTCCGTGGCTGCCGTCGAGATCGAACGTCTCCGTACCCAGCCTGGCGCGGCGTGCGTGCTCGTAGAGCGAGTCGAGCAACTCTGTCTGCTCGGCGAAACTGCTCGTCGGCTGAACGTTGACCTCGATGACGCCGGGGTCCGGTGTGACGGTCAACGTGGTGAGGCGGGCGTCCGCGGGTGGGCCGTAGCCCTCGATGACCACCGGGGTGTCGATTTCCGCGGCCGCGTTCTCGATCATCTCGACGATCGCGAGATACTCCTCGAGCTCTGCGGTCGGCGGTAGGAACACGTACAGGGTGTCGCCACGCTTCTCCGCGACCAGTGCGGTGCGCGGCACGAAGGCGGTTGGGTCGACGTCGGTAACGGTGCGGCCCAACGAATCTGCGACGTCGTCGGGCAACGGATCGGCGCGGACCGACGGGTCGGCTTCGTACAGGACCGGTGCGGGGCCCCACGACAATGAGTTCAGCGGAAGACGCAGGCCCGCGGGAGAGGTGCCCGGCGTCAGCACCAGACGCCCACGTCGCGTCGTCCACCGCGCGCTCTGCCACGCCGTCTCGTCCTCGGAACGGCTCAGCGGCAGGACGAACGCCGTCGGATCGGTGATCGATGCGTCGAGCGACGCGAGCAGTTCACGCCGCGCCTTCGTCGAATCGTCGGCGGGCTCGATGTCGGCGTCGGCGTCGGCGACCTCGGCGGCGGCAGCTGCCCATGCCGCGGCGCGCGCGGCGGGCAGCGTCGGGTCGGCCCCGGGATCGCCGGGCGGGAGTGCCGACAACTCGCGCATCCGCACCAGCGGGTCCTCGAACGCGGGCATCACCTGCGTGGCGGGCAGGCCCAACGCGGATGCGAACGCCGACAACAACTTTTCGGCGGCGGGATCGCCTCCAGAGCCCGGTTTCGGTCCCGACGCCTCGAGCGCCATCGCCCCGGCGGCCTGCGCGCGCGTCTGCCACGGGTCGGCCAGGAGGTCGCGTCGACGCCAGATCGGCTGGCCGTCGGCTCGCCACATGATGGCGATCTGCCAGCGTGGCAGCGGCTCTCCCGGGTACCACTTGCCCTGACTGCGCTGCACGAGGCCGGTCGGTGCGTAGTCGTCGGCGAGGCGCGCGGCGAGCTTCGACGCCAACTCACGCTTGTGCGGGCCGTCGGCGTCGGTCGTCCATTCCGGATCACTCTGGTTGTCCAGCGAGACGAACGTCGGCTCACCACCCATCGTGAGTCGGACGTCGTTGTCTGCCATCTTCTTGTCGACCGCGGCACCGAGTTCGACGACCCGCTCCCACTGGGACTCGGTGTAGGGCAGGGTGACCCGCGGATCCTCGTGAAAGCGGGTGACCGTGTTGGAGAAGTCGAGGGTCGCGTGGCACGGACCGGTTGCACCGGTGATCGGCGCAGCACCGCCGGGGGACGGCGTCGCGGCGAGCGGGATATGGCCCTCCCCTGCGAACAGACCCGACGTCGGGTCCATGCCCACCCACCCAGCGCCCGGCAGGTAGACCTCTGTCCATGCGTGTAGATCGGTGAAATCGGCGCTGGGTCCCGACGGACCGTCGAGCGACTTGATGTCCGACGTGAGTTGCACCAGGTAGCCGGAGACGAAGCGTGCCGCCAATCCCAGCTCGCGCAGGAGTGCCACCAGGAGCCACGCGGAGTCGCGGCACGAACCGATGGCGCTGGCGAGCGTGTACTCCGGCGTCTGGACGCCCTGTTCGAGTCGGACGGTGTACCCGACGGCGTCGCGGACGGCCTGATTGAGCTCGACGAGGAAGTCGATGATGCGTGTCGGCGATGTCGGCTTGTGCTCGGCCGCGAATTCGGCGATGGCGGGATGCACCGGCGCCCCGGCGAACTCCCCCTCGGTGACCCCGACCGGTCGGAGATAGATCTCGAGGTCCTCGCGCAGTTCATCGGGGTAGTCGAAACCGTAGTCCTCGGCCCAATCCTCGATGAAGAAGTCGAAGGGATTGATCGCCGTGAGGTCGGCGACAAGACTGACCGTGATCGACAGAGTCGTCGAGGGTTCCGGAAACACAAGGCGCGCTTGGTAATTGCTGAACGCGTCCTGCTGCCAGTTCAAGAAGTGTCCCGCGGGCTCCACCGCCAGCGAATACGCCTCGATCGGAGTACGCGAGTGCGGTGCAGGACGCAGCCGCACCACGTGCGGATAGATCTTGACAGGCCGATCGAACGCGTACGCAGTGCGGTGTTCGAGCGCCACCTTGATTGTCACCGGTCATCCTCCCGGAGGTCGTCGAGCAGATACGTCCCCATGGGTAGAAATCTCAGCACAGATAGCGCCCGTGCGCCCGACGTGCGGTCCCCCTCGCACCCGTGTGCGACATGTGTCACGCGGGACCATCGCCGACTGTTCAGCTCGCCGGTTTCGCTGCACCCTGGTCGGACTCGCCGCCCTTGGGCTTCGGCTTGGCGTCGATGCCCGACTCCTTGCGCTGCGCGGCGGTGATCGGTGCGGGAGCGTCGGTGAGCGGATCGACGCCACCGCCCGACTTCGGGAAGGCGATGACCTCACGGATCGAACTCTCACCCGCGAGCAGTGCGGTGATGCGATCCCATCCGAATGCGATCCCGCCGTGCGGCGGCGCGCCGTAGGCGAAGGCGTCGAGCAGGAAGCCGAACTTCTCTTGCGCCTCGTCGTGGTCGATACCCATGATCGCGAACACGCGTTCCTGGATGTCGCGACGGTGGATACGGATCGACCCGCCGCCGATCTCGTTGCCGTTGCAGACGATGTCGTAGGCATAGGCGAGTGCGTTGCCCGGATCGGATTCGAGGCCGTCGAGCGACTCCGGCTTGGGTGAGGTGAACGCATGGTGCACCGCGGTCCACGCGCCCGAGCCGACGGCGACATCGCCCGACGCCGTCGCGTCGTCTGCCGGCTCGAACAGCGGAGCGTCGACGATCCAGGTGAACGCCCAGGCGGCGGTCGAGGGGTCGATGGGCTCGCCCGGTGCCGGGATCAGTCCGAGGCGGACGGCGATCTCGCTGCGTGCGGCACCGAGCAGTGCGCGCTGCGCCTTCGCCGGTCCCGCCGCGAAGAAGACACAGTCGCCGGGCTTGGCGCCGACATGTGCGGCAAGACCATCACGCTCGGCGTCGGAGAGGTTCTTGGCGACCGGCCCACCGAGGGTGCCGTCGTCGCCGACGAGCACATACGCCAGACCCTTCGCGCCACGCTGCTTGGCCCACTCCTGCCAGGCGTCGAGGGTACGACGCGGCTGCGACGCCCCGCCCTCCATGACCACCGCGCCGACGTAGGGCGCCTGGAACACGCGGAACGGCGTGTTGGCGAAGTACTCCGTGCACTCGACGAGCTCGATCCCGAAACGCAGATCCGGCTTGTCCGAACCAAACCGACGCATCGCGTCGGCGTAGGTCATCCGCGGGATCGGTGTGGAGACCTCGACGCCGATGAGCCGCCACAGCGCCACGAGGATCTCCTCGGCGAGCGCGATGACGTCGTCCTCGTCGACGAAGCTCATCTCGATGTCGAGCTGAGTGAACTCAGGCTGGCGGTCGGCGCGGAAATCTTCGTCCCGGTAGGCGCGAGCGATCTGGTAGTAGCGCTCCATACCGGCCACCATGAGGAGCTGTTTGAACAGCTGCGGACTCTGCGGCAAGGCGTAGAACGTTCCCGGCTGCAGACGCGCGGGCACGAGGAAGTCGCGTGCACCCTCTGGCGTCGAGCGGGTCAGCGTCGGCGTCTCGATCTCGACGAAGTCGTGAGCGGCGAGCACACCGCGAGCGGCAGCATTCGCCTTCGAGCGCAGGCGGATTGCCGCAGCGGGCCCGTCGCGACGCAGATCGATGTAGCGGTACCGCAGTCGCGCTTCCTCGCCGGGGCTCTCGTCGAGCTGGAACGGCAGCGGTGCCGACTCGTTGAGCACCTCGAGCTCGGTGGCGTTGATCTCGATCTCACCCGACGGGAGGTTCGGGTTCTCGCTGCCGGCGGGTCGTTCCTCGACGACGCCGGTGACCTTCACGACGTACTCCGCGCGCAGCCGATGTGCCTTCTCGGCCACCGCCTCTTCGCGGAAGACGACCTGCACCAGCCCGGAGCTGTCACGCAGATCGATGAACACGACGCCGCCGTGATCGCGTCGACGCGCAACCCACCCGGCGACTGTGACGGTCTGCGACGCGTCGGCGCGGCGCAGCGAACCGGCGAAATGCGTGCGGAGCACTGGAGTCCTTCCTGATGGACGTATGAGCGAGGAAATCTCGCGCTCAATCCTACGGAGGGCGCGCCCGACGTCGCCGAGTGGTATCCCGCCCGCGTCGAACCCGCCGATCTCACACCACCGCGAGACGTGACCATTGGGCGTGGTTCACCCGTATCCGGACGTCCTCGCCGGTAGCCTGACCTGCATGACGTTCCAAGGCAGCGGGGGGCTGGACAACAGCAACGTGTCCGGTGGCGGGGGTGGTGGTGGTTTCGGCGGTGGCGGAGGCGGCCGTATCGCGCTCGGCGGCGGTGCCGGACTGATCGTCACGCTGGTCGCACTGTTCCTCGGCATCAATCCCGGCCAGATCCTCGGATCGTCGTCGACGACCGGAGGTTCGACGAGCAACTCGGCGAGCCAGATCGACGAGCACCTCGCCCAGTGCACCATCGAGAAGGCCAATACCGACGACATCTGCCGCATCAAGGCCACCACCATCAGCATCAACCGGGTGTGGTCGGACCTGATGAAGGGCTACACGCCGCCGAAAACCGTCATCTTCAGCAACTCGGTCGACACCGGCTGCGGCGCCGCCACCTCGGCGACCGGCCCGTTCTACTGTCCCGTAGACAAGACCGCCTACTTCGACCCGTCGTTCTTCGCAGAGCTCAAGCAGATGGGTGGCAGCGACGGCCCGCTGGCGCAGGAGTACGTCGTCGCGCACGAGTACGGCCACCACGTGCAGAACCTGACGGGCGCGCTGCAGAAGGGTCAGCAGCTCGGCTCCAAAGGACCCAAGTCCGGTTCGGTCCGCGTCGAATTGCAGGCGGACTGCTACGCGGGCGTGTGGGCGTATCACGCCGACAAGGGCACCGACGCGATGCTCGAACCGCTCACCACCGATCAGATCAACTCGGTCATCCAGACCGCCAAGGCGATCGGCGACGACACGATCCAGGGTGCAAACTCCAATCCCGAGGGCTGGACGCACGGCTCGGCCGATCAGCGAGTCCGCTGGTTCTCGACCGGATACAAGAACGGCGACCCACGCCAGTGCGACACGTTCTCCACCAATGATCTCTGAGAACACCGCGCGCATACCGACCCCCGTCGACGCGATCGCCGACGACCATCTGGCTCGTAGCGCCGCCCTCGACCCGATCCTCGCCACCGAGTACGGCCTCGCCGGCCACGACCGTCTGCTGACGGACTTCTCCCCCGACGCCGTCGACGAACGGGCAGCCCTGGTGCGCTCGACGCTGGCACGACTCGACGCCGCGTCACCCGCCGACCACGTCGACAGGGTCACCGTCGCCACGATGCGAGCCGGGCTGAATCGTGAACTCGCGCTCACCGACGCCGGTGAACTGACCGGTGAGTGCAACGTGATCGCCTCACCGCTGCAGGCGATTCGCGACATCTTCTACCTCATGCCCACCGACACCGCCGAACAGCGCGCCGACATGGTGGCGCGGATCAACGCGATCCCTGCGGCGATAGACAGCGTCATCGTCGGACTCGAGCACCGGCGCGACGTCGGACCCGCGCTCGCACGACGACAGGTCGAACTGGTTGCGGCACAAGCCGATGGGGCGCGCACGGCCATCGCGCAGAACACCACGCCGATCGCCTCCGACGACGCACTCTCCGTCGACCTGGCCTCCGCCCTCGACAGCGGCGGTGCCGCATTCGACGCTCTGGCCGCACTGTTGCGGTCGACGGTCCTCGACTCCGCCGACCCCGACGACGCCATCGGACGCGACCGGTACCTCCTCCGGCTGCCGTACTACCTCGGCACCGATGTCGATCCCGACGAGGCCTACGACTGGGCGCTTGATCGCCTCGACGCCATCACCGCCGAACAGCAGGCGATCGCCTCGGACCTGGTGCCCGGCGCGAGCGTCGCCGAGGCACTCGAATTCCTCGACGCCGCGCCGCAGTACCAGATCTTCGATCGCGCGTCGTTCCTCGCGTGGATGCAGCAGACCTCCGACGCGGCGGTCGACGGCCTCGCCGGCACACACTTCGACATTCCCGACCGACTCACCCGACTCGAATGTCGGCTGGCGCCGTCGTCGACCGGCATCATCTACTACACGCAGCCGAGCGCCGACCTCTCCCGCCCCGGGCGGATGTGGTGGGCGGTACCGCCGGAACAGACCGTCTTCCACACCTGGCAGGAGAAGACGACCGTCTACCACGAGGGCGTGCCGGGCCATCACCTGCAGCTCGGGGCCGCGATCGTCGATCCCGACCTCAACACCTGGCGCAAACTCGCGTCCTTCACCTCGGGACACGGTGAGGGCTGGGCGCTCTATGCCGAACGGTTGATGAGCGAGCTCGGTTGGCTCGACGACCCCGGCGACAGGATGGGCATGCTCGACTCGCAGCGCCTACGCGCGGCGCGGGTCGTCGTCGACATCGGTGTCCACTGCCGCAAGGCGGCACCCGCATCCGTCGGTGGTGGCACGTGGGATGCCGAGAAGGCGTGGCGGTTTCTCACCGCGTCGGTCGCGATGGATCGGGCGGTGCTGCGCTTCGAGCTCGACCGTTACCTCGGGTGGGCCGGACAGGCGCCGAGTTATGCGCTGGGACAACGTGTCTGGGAGCAGTGCCGGACGCAGGCGCTGACCCGACATCCCGGGTGGACGCTCAAGGACTTCCACACCAACGCCCTCGCGCTCGGCGGGGTGAGCCTCGACGTCCTGCGCGAGGAGATGACGCGCTAGCGCGCTCAGTCCGAGGTCGGTCCGTCGACAACCGGCCGCGCCAGCGCGGTACCCCACCGTTCCTCGATCCGTCCGAAGCGCCACACCACCAGCGACACGATCCAGGTGGCGACGAACAATCCGACGATCACGAAACCGAGCACGTTGAGGTCGATGCCGGAGACGTCGTCCCAGAATCTGCCCGTCCATCCGAACTCGTCGGCGAGCAGCCCGAGCACCTCGATGGTGCCGATCACGAGCGCGACCGCGATGGACAATCCCGTGATGATGAGGTTGTAGTACACCTTCCTCACCGGATTGGCGAGTGCCCACCCGTAGGCGAAGTTCATGAACGACCCGTCGATGCTGTCGAACAGACTCATACCGGCGGCGAAGATGACCGGCAGACACAGGATCGCGTACCAGGGCAGACCCGCCGCAGCACTCGATCCGGCCAGGATCAGTAGTGCCACCTCGGTCGCGGTGTCGAATCCGAGTCCGAAGAGCACGCCGATCGGATACATCTGCCACGGCTTGCTGACGACCTTCATCACGCGACCGAGAATGCGATTCATGAAGCCCCTGTTGTTGAGGTGCTCCTCGAGTTGCGCCTCGTCGTACACGCCTCGCCGCATGTCCCGGAAGACACGAAGGATCCCGAGCAGGACGACGATGTTGATCGCGGCGATCAGGTAGAGGAATCCGCCCGACACGCTCGTTCCGATCAGCCCCGTCACCTGATGCAACGTCGACGAGTCGTCCTCGACCGAGCCCGCGAGAGCCTTGATCCCGAACGCCAGCAGCACGGAGAGGCCGAAGACGACGCTCGAATGTCCGAGCGAGAACCAGAAGCCGACTGTCAGCGGCCGCTGACCCTCACCCATCAACTTGCGGGTCGTGTTGTCGATCGCCGAGATGTGGTCGGCGTCGAACGCGTGTCGCATCCCCAGCGTGTACGCCGTGAGTCCGATGCCGATCCCGAGCGTCTTCTGACCGACGGTGAAATGCTCCGGCGCCACCAGGAACACCAACGTCCCCCACCCGATCACGTGCAGCGCGGCGACGGCCGCGACCATTCCGCCGATGCTCGCCCACTCCCCACGTGAGAGGCGGGACGACAGCGATGACAGACGTCGCGAGGACCTGGCGGCGACGGTGACTGACGAACTCATGACACGACGATAGGACGATCACCGCTCATCTGAACATCTGCTCAGATCGAAACCCGTCGATCGGACCCACACACCTATCCGATCGGATAGTGCAGTGCCGCAACGGATTTCATGCCCGATACAGGGGCATTGCCGGATTGATGCGGTTCGCGCGGATCCCGGGATCGCACTCAGGCCAGCAGGCCGCGCACCTCGTCGACGACGCCTTCCAGCGACGTCTTGTGCTGCTCCCCGTTGGTCAGGTTCTTGACCTCGATGGTCCCCTCGGCGAGTTCACGGTCGCCGAGTACCAGCGCCAGCTTCGCGCCGGACCGATCCGCGGCCTTCATCGCGCCTTTGAGTCCGCGGTCGCCGTAGGCGAGGTCGACGCTGACGCCCGCAGCACGCAACTGCCCTGCGACACTGACCAATTCGGCTTTGGCGTCGGTGCCCAGTGGCACCCCGAACACCTGACACCGCGCGGCGTCGACGTGCGCGATGCCCTCGGCCTCGAGGGCCAGCATCGTACGGTCGACGCCGAGCCCGTAGCCGATACCCGAAAGGTCCTGCTTGCTGCCGAGCTGACGCATCAGGCCGTCGTAGCGACCGCCGCCACCGATACCCGACTGCGCGCCGAGTCCGTCGTGGACGAATTCGAACGTCGTCTTGGTGTAGTAGTCCAGGCCGCGGACCAGGCGGGGATTGATCACATACGGCACGCCGAGCTGGCGCAGATGCGACAGCACACTCTCGAAGTGGCCGCGCGCGTCGTCGGACAGATAGTCGAGCATGAGCGGTGCGTCGGCGGTGGCCTCGCGGATATCGGGCCGCTTGTCGTCGAGCACGCGCAGCGGATTGATCTGTGCGCGTTGACGTGTCGCCTCGTCGAGGTCGAGTCCGCTCAGGAACTCCTGCAGCGCGTCGCGGTATGCCGGGCGGCAGGAGTCGTCGCCGAGGGAGGTGATCTCCAGGCGGAATCCCGACAATCCGAGCCGTCGGTACCCCTCGTCGGCGATCGCGATGACCTCGGCGTCGAGCGCGGGGTCGTCGACGCCGATCGCCTCCACCCCGACCTGCTGCAATTGGCGGTAGCGGCCGGCCTGTGGGCGTTCGTAGCGGAAGAACGGACCCGCGTAGCAGAGCTTGACGGGGAGCTGTCCACGGTCGAGGCCGTGCTCGATGACCGCGCGGACAACTCCGGCGGTGCCTTCGGGACGAAGCGTGACCGACCGGCCGCCGCGGTCTTCGAAGGTGTACATCTCCTTGCTGACCACGTCGGTCGACTCGCCGACGCCCCTGGCGAAGAGGCCGGTGTCCTCGAAGATCGGCAGTTCGATGTGTCCGTAGCCGGCGCGCCGAGCGGCGTCGGTGAACGTGTCACGGACGCGGCGGAAATCAGCCGACGCGGGCGGGTAGTAGTCGGGGATGCCCTTCGGTGCGACGAAGTCGGCGCTCACAGTCTCCTGCTTCCCTTCTGTCGGCTCGACTCCCCCAATTCAGTGAGGAACGGGTTCGTCGCGCGTTCCTGCCCGATCGAGGTCTGCGGCCCGTGGCCGGGCAACACCTGGGTCTGGTCGGGCAACCCGAGGAGCTTCGACTCGATCGATTCGAGCAGTTGCCGGTGGTTGCCGCCGGGCAGATCGGTGCGTCCGATGGACCCCGCAAAGAGTACGTCACCGGAGAAGCAGACTCCGACACTGGTCTCCTGACCTGCATCGTCGAGGACCGGAACGTCGGTGCGCAACAGTACGGACCCCTGGGTGTGGCCGGGCGCGAGATCGACGTCGAACCGGATGCCCGCCACCTCGATCGGCTCACCGTCGACGAACTCGATGACCTTCTCCGGCTCGCGGAACGTCAACGGCCCGATCATCGCGCCGAGTGCGCTGCCGAGGCCGACCGCCGGGTCGGCGAGCATCGGGCGATCAGCCGGGTGGATATAGGCGGGAATCCCGTATGCGTCGCAGACATCAGCGGCGTTCCAGGTGTGATCGAGGTGGCCGTGGGTGAGCAGCACCGCAACCGGGGTCAGGTCGTGCTCGGCGAGAATCTCGGCGACCTTGCCCGCCGCTTCCTGCCCCGGGTCGACGACGACCGCCTCACCGCCCGGCTCGGGCGCCACGATGTAGCAGTTGGTCTGGAACATCCCGGCGGGGAATCCGGTGATCAGCATGTGCTCTCCTCGGCTTCGACATGACGCGGGCGCCGATGACGCGTCGCTCCTGACCCTCCATTCTGGCGCATGTCCGAACACCACTCGACGACACTCCGGCACACCTGCCTGGAGAACTCTCAGGGTGTCCTGGCACACTTGCGTGTCGATACAGCCGTGATTCATACGCGCCGTGTTTGATACGCACCGAGTTTCATACGCCCCGACAGACGTCTCAGGAGGGTTCACCAGCGTGACCACCAACGAGGAACGCCGCGAAGCCGCCAAGCGGAAGCTTGAGGACAGACTCGAACGCGAGCGCCAGGATCGCAAGCGTCGGCGGATCCTCATCGCGTCGATCTCGACAGTGGTGGTGGTAGCAGTCGTCGCCACCGCGACCACGCTCATCGTGAAGAAGGTCCTCGACGACCGCGAAGCCGCTCGATGGACGTCGTGTCAGTATCAGGATCAGCCCGACCGCCTCAAGCCGATCCCCACCGATCCGCCGCAGGGTGTGCCCGCTGAGCAGCACGACGAGTACCGCAAGTACGCGGCCGAGATGAACAAGATGATCAACGAGGGCATTCCGAAGAAGCGGACAGCCCCCAAGCCCGGTGACCGGCAACTGAAGTCCGGCGACGTCTCGGCGGTGTTCGACACGTCCCAGGGCGCGATTCCGATCACGCTGACCCGGGCGTCGGCACCGTGCAACACGGGCGCGATCATCTCGCTCATCAGCGACAAGTACTACAACGACACCCCGTGCCACCGCATGACCACGAGCGAGGCACTCAAGGTGCTGCAGTGTGGCGATCCCACCGGAACCGGTGCAGGCGGCCCGGGCTGGAGCAGCCCCGACGAGCCGCCGACCGATCTCAAGCCCGCAGGACAGGCGAACCAGATGACCGGACAGCAGTCGGTGATCTACCCCCGCGGCACCATCGCGATCGCCAACAGCAACCAGGGCGGCCAGAGCAGCAACACCGGCTCGAGCCAGTTCTTCCTCGTGATCTCCGACAGTCAGCTCCCGGCCGACTACTCGGTAGTCGGCAAGGTCGACCCCGAGGGCCTGAAGGTGCTCGACAAGGTCGCCGCAGGCGGCGTGACCGCCGGACCGTCGGGCGAGGCCAACGACGGCAAGCCCAAGCTTCCAGTGCAGATCACCACGGCCAAGATCACCGGCGGAGACCTGGACTAAACGCACACTCGACGCGACGAAGCGCCCAGTCGGCGGGACAACCCCGCGACTGGGCGCTTCTCTGTGTCGAGTGTGCGCCCGAGAACGCCCACTGGGCGCCCGAGACCGTTGAGCGGGCGCGCAGCTACGCCGCGGAGGTCACGCGGTAGACGTCGTAGACGCCCTCGACGTTGCGCACGACGTTCAGAACGTGGCCGAGGTGTTTGGGGTCGCCCATCTCGAAGGTGAACTTGCTGACCGCGACGCGGTCGCGGCTCGTGGTCACCGACGCCGAGAGGATGTTCACCTTTTCGTCGGCGAGTACCTTGGTCACGTCCGACAGCAGCCGGTGACGGTCGAGGGCCTCCACCTGGATGGCGACCAGGAACACCGACTCGGCCGACGGCGCCCAGGTCACAGGGATGATTCGTTCGTCCTGGCGGCGCAGTTCACCCGCGTTGGTGCAGTCGGTGCGGTGGACGCTGACACCCCCGCCGCGCGTGATGAAGCCGAGGATGTCGTCGCCGGGAACCGGCGTACAACACTTCGCGAGCTTGATGAGGACGTTGTCGACACCCTCGATGACGACCCCGGCATCGCCGCCTGCCCTGGTCCGCGACGGCATCGTCGACAGTGTCGATCGCTCGGCGATCTCCTCTGCGGCGTCGTCGATGCCACCGAGGGACGAGACGAGCCGATTCACGACGTGCCGTGCGGACACATGGTTCTCGCCGACAGCCGTGTACAGCGCGCTGACGTCGGCGTAGCGCAGTTCCTTGGCGATCGCGGCCATCGACTCGGCGCTCATCAGACGCTGCAGTGGCAATCCGCCTCGTCGAACCTCTTTGGCGATCGCGTCCTTGCCGGTCTCCAGAGCCTCTTCACGACGCTCCTTGGCGAACCACTGGCGGATCTTGGCCTTCGCTCGGGGCGAGACGACGAAGTTCTGCCAGTCCTTGCTCGGCCCGGCGTTGGGAGCCTTCGACGTGAACACCTCGACGACTTCGCCGTTCTCGAGTTCGCGTTCGAGCGCGACGAGTCGGCCGTTGACGCGGGCACCGATACATCGGTGCCCCACCTCGGTGTGCACCGCGTAGGCGAAGTCGACGGGCGTCGAGCCCGCGGGCAGCGTGATCACGTCGCCCTTCGGCGTGAAGACGAAGATCTCCTTGACGGCGAGGTCGTAGCGCAGCGACTCGAGAAACTCGCCGGGGTCGGCGGCTTCTCGTTGCCAATCGAGGAGTTGACGCATCCACGCCATGTCGTCGATCTCGGCCGTATCGGTCTTGCGTCCCTTGCGATCCCGGTAGCCACCCTCCTTGTATCGCCAATGCGCGGCGATACCGAATTCGGCGGTGCGGTGCATGTCGTTGGTGCGGATCTGAATCTCGAGGGGCTTGCCCTCCGGCCCGATGACCGTGGTGTGCAACGACTGGTACACGCCGAACCTCGGCTGAGCGATGTAGTCCTTGAAACGTCCGGCCATCGGCTGCCACAGCGAATGCACGACGCCGACCGCCGCGTAGCAGTCACGCACGTCGTCGCACAGGATGCGCATGCCGACGAGATCGTGGATGTCGTCGAAGTCGCGACCCTTGACGATCATCTTCTGATAGATCGACCAGTAGTGCTTGGGCCTACCCTCGACCGTCGCGGTGATCTTGGCCGACGACAGCGCGTTGTTGATGTCGGCGCGCACACGGGCGAGATAGGTGTCGCGCGAGGGCGCGCGGTCGGCAACGAGCCGCACGATCTCCTCGTAGCGCTTGGGGTGCAGAATCGCGAAAGAGAGGTCTTCGAGTTCCCACTTGACCGTTGCCATGCCGAGCCGATGGGCAAGTGGCGCAATCACTTCCAGCGTTTCACGAGCCTTGCGCGCCTGCTTCTCCGGCGGGAGGAAGCGCATCGTGCGCATGTTGTGGAGGCGGTCGGCGACCTTGATGACGAGAACCCGCGGATCGCGTGCCATCGCGATGATCATCTTGCGGATCGTCTCGGCTTCGGCGGCGCTGCCGAGGGCCACCTTGTCGAGCTTGGTCACGCCGTCGACGAGATGGGCGACCTCGGCACCGAATTCACTCTCGAGCGCCTCGAGGGTGTAGCCGGTGTCCTCGACGGTGTCGTGCAGCAGCGCGGCGACGAGCGTGGTGGTGTCCATCCCGAGATCGGCGAGAATCGTCGCAACCGCGAGCGGATGGGTGATGTATGGGTCGCCCGACTTCCGGTTCTGACCACGATGGCGTTCGTCGGCGACGTCGTAGGCGTGCTGCAGAAGCGCGATGTCGGCCTTGGGATAGATCTCCCGATGCAGGGTGACCAGAGGTTCGAGGACCGGACGGACCGAGCTGCGGGTCGCGGTCATCCGACGTGCGAGGCGGGCGCGAACGCGCCGCGACGCCGAGGCATGCGTGGTGTCGGCAGGAGCAGGTGGCTCGGTGGCCCCAGTGTTGTCGGGCGCACTCACCGGGGCGGGAGCAGCTGGACGGGCCTGCTCCGCGGGGGCGGTCGGCGTGACCCGCTCACGAGCGACGGCCGCCTCGGTCTCGTTCGCCATGCTGCCTCCTTCTCGTGGTGCGTCTTCTCAGGACGTCAGGTCGCCGAACAGACACGCCGACATCGACCGATGACACTGATCCTGGAAGATTTCAACACCGTATGTGACGAGTCTAATCCGGCACCGACGCCGGGCGCGGCATGCGCTGCGGACCGACCGGGCTCAGCGGTCGTCGGTGATCGCGTGCAGGCTCACATCCGGGCCGAGTTCGGCAGCGATCTTCGCGCGCCCGCCGAGATCGGCGAGTTCCATGACCACCGCGACCCCGACAACAGACGCACCCGCCAAACCCATGAGTTTCGACGCCGCGACAGCGGTTCCACCCGTTGCGAGGACGTCGTCGACGATCAGCACGCGCCGACCGGTGATGTCGATGCCGCTCGCCGGGATCTCCAGCCGAGCTGTCCCGTATTCGAGGTCGTAGTCGACTCCGTAGACCGGTGGGGGCAGCTTCCCACCCTTACGGACCGCCAAGATGCCGACCTCCAGCTCTTGTGCGACGGCACCGCCCACCAGGAAGCCACGGGCGTCGATTCCCGCAACGAGGTCGACGCCCGAACACCCGTGTGTCAGCGCCGTCACGATCGACGAGAATCCCTCCGTGTCGGCGAGGACCGGGGTCAGATCACGAAAGAGGATGCCCGGCTTCGGAAAGTCGGGAACCGTGCGTTGATGCTCGGCGATCGCCGCCCGGGCCCGGAGGACCGCCTCGCGCGTGACCTCGTCGGAACCGCCGGTCGCGCGCCCGCTGCTCACGCGCTCACTCACCGCTCACCCACCGATCCATGTTCCATCCCGTTCCATTGCGGCCGAGTCCGGCAACCACGTTGTCGACTCGATCATTCCATCGTCGAACCCGCGGAGCAGCGAACAACGGAATCGACGGGACATCCGACCACGCCGCGCCCTCGATCGTCCGGACAAGACTCAAGTGTTCGCTTCCGAGCGCGCCGACGCTGCGGGCGGCGATAGCGTCGGAGACTGCTTGATCGTCAAAGTCGTTGATGTCCAACGGGTCTCCGTCGAACAGCTGATACGCGTCTCGGCTCGGGTCGGCTGCGCCCGCCGCGGCGAACGACGCTCCGTTGACCACCAACACCGCGTCGGCGGTCTTTCCGAGGTCGCTGATACCGAACTGTGGCGACGACACATCGGTGACCGAGATGCCGGCGGCGCGGCAGGAGTCGGCGATCGCTGCGACCATCTGCCGTTGGCGGTCACCTGGCGCGAGGTAGCCGATGCGGACCCGGATGCCCGACTCCTCACCCGCTCCAGCGAGGAGTTCTCGCGACTTGGCGGTGTTCGCACGCAGGTATCCCTGACCGAATTCGCCGTTGATTGCTGCCGCGAGGCGGTCCGCGGGTGCGAGCGTCCGCAGGTTCCACAACTGCGCGCCCTGGCCGAACGTGCGCGTCAGCGCATCCCGGGGTACACAACTGGCGAACGCCCGTCGAACAGCGACGTCGGCGAAGACCCCACGTCGCGAGAGCACCACTTCTTCGACGCCCAGCGCCCGGCCGGGCGCGTCGGGGGCTTGCACCTGCCCCGCGGAGTTCTGGTCGCTGCGTTTGGCGTCGCCGTCTGTCAGGCCTGCAGTCACGTCGGCGACGCTGTACGAGTTGCCGGTGATGAGGCGAGCCGAGTCGGACCTGCCGTGCACGAGAATCCGCGACACCTTGGGCGCGTCTCCCCACCACTTCGGGTTGGGGACGAGCAGCACGCCTGCGTCGGTCACTTCGGAGATCTCGTAGGGACCCGACGACGGTACGTTGTCGGCATCGCCGCCCGCTCGCAGCTCGAACGCCGACGTCCAGGCCTTCGCGATCCTCCGGATCGCTGCGCGGTCGGACGACCTGATCGACGTCAGCACGTCGGCGACGCCTGCGACACGGCCGACCACCTGCGCGGGCATGAGCGTGCCCGCGCCGAACAGGGAGAGCCAGTCACGGTAGTCGCGGCCGCGCTTGAAGGTCACTGTCGCCGACTTGGAGCCCGCCTTGCAGTCGACGGCGTCGATGTCGCGGTACCCGGCGGTGGTCGCGGCCCCGAACTCCGGAAACCGTCCGCTCATCGCCGTCCACGCGAGGACCAGATCGTCGCAGTCCAGGGGCGTGCCGTCGGAGAACGCGGCGTCGGGCGTGAACTGGTAGGTCAGCGTCTGCACCGGACCCGCCTGCACGCTCACGGTGCCGATGTCACGGTCGGGCGTCACCTGACCCGACGCCCCGAGATAACTGAACCCGGGGAGTACTCGGCCGGTCAGCATCAACGCGCCGTCGGCGTTGCCTGCGGCGGTGTTCGCGTTGGCCGTGCTCAGGCGCGCGTCGGTGAGGTAGTCGAGCGTCGGTGGTGGGTCGTCGCCGCACGCGGCGACCACCCCGACCATGACGAGGCCCGCCAACACCATCGCGAGCACTTTCGTGCTGCGCACTGACGTCACGGCGCGCCTATCGGGAACGCCGACGCTTGCCGGTAGGAGCCTGCAGCTCCTCCCCCGCATCCTTTGCAGCGCGAGCACTCCGTGTGCTCGACGCCGCACTCGAGCGACCACGAACCGGCCGGTCTGCCGCGCTGACGTCCTCACCGGCCTCGATCGCGCTGCGACGCGCCAGCACACGCGCGGTGTGCTTCTTGATGTCGGAACGACGTTCCTTGAGCGTGACGAGCAGCGGGGCCGCGAGGAAGATCGACGAGTAGGTACCGACGACCACGCCGACCAACTGGATCAGTGCGAGGTCCTTGAGCGTGCCGACACCGAGCAACCACACGGCGATCACCATCAGCGCGATGATCGGCAGCACAGAGATGACCGTCGTGTTGATCGACCGCATCAGGGTCTGGTTGATCGCGAGGTTGGCCTGCTCGGCGTACGTCCGACGCGTCGTCTGCAAGACCGACCGGGTGTTCTCACCGACCTTGTCGAACACGACGACGGTGTCGTAGATCGAGAAGCCCAGGATGGTGAGCAGACCGATCACCGTTGCCGGAGTGACCTCGAAACCGACGAGCGAATAGATGCCTGCCGTCACGACGATGTCGAACAACAGCGAGGCGAGTGCAGCAACCGACATCTCCCTGTCGAAGCGGATGGCGATGTAGACGAAGACGATCACGAGGAACACCGCAAGCGCGATGAGCATCTTCTCGGTGATCTCTTTGCCCCAGGTCGAACTCACCTCGGAGATGCTCACGTCGCGGTTGGTGAGTTCTGGCCCGAAGCGGTCGGTCAGCGCCTGGGTGAGTGTCGATGCCTGCTGCACCGTCAGCGTCTCGGTACGCACCTGCACGGTCTGCGCAGCACCGGAACCCGCGGTCTGGACCGCTTCCGGTGCGCTGCCCAGCGCCTTGGTCGTGACGTCTTCGACGGATTGACTCGTCACACCCTGGGTGACGGGGATGGAGACCTGTGTTCCGCCTTCGAACTCGATACCGAAGGAGAACCCTCGGATGGCGATAGAAGCGATGCAGATGACGACGATCGCCAGGCTCACCAGGTACCACATGCGCCTGCGTCCGACGATCTCGAATGCACCGGTGCCGGTGTAGAGCCGAGACAGGAACGACCTGTTGGTGTCGGCGACGAAGTCGGCGTCGCTTCCGGCAGACGGAGTCGGCGCCGAGCCGTCGCGTGTGTCGTTGGTGGTTGTCATTTCGACGTTCCTTCTGCGACGGTCTGCTCGTTGTCGGTGCGCTCTGCGGCCGCCCGGTCTGCCCTGCTGGTGCGCTGGCGACGCTGCCGCGCCACCTCACTCACCGCGCCGAGGCCGTTGATGTTCGGCCGCGAGAGGAAGTCGCTCCTGCTGGCCAGCACAACAAGCGGATGGGTGACGAGGAAGACCACGACGACGTCGAGGATGGTTGTGAGACCCAACGTGAACGCGAATCCACGGACCTCACCGATCGCGAGGATGTAGATCACGGCTGCGGCGATGAAGCTGACCGCGTTGCCCGACCAGATGGTCCGGCGGGCGCTGGCCCAGCCACGCGGCACCGCCGATCGGAAACTTCGTCCCTCGCGCATCTCGTCCTTGATGCGTTCGAAGTAGACGACGAACGAGTCGGCCGTCATACCGATACCGATGATCAGACCCGCGATACCCGCGAGGTCGAGCGTGAATCCGATCCATCGGCCGAGCAACACGATGATGCCGTAGACCGCGGCACCGGCGAGGATCAGCGAGAGGATCGTCAGGAAACCGAGCGCGCGGTAGTAGAGGAGGGCGTAGATGAAGACCGCGATCAGACCGATCAGGCCGGCAATCAGACCCGCACGCAACGACTGCAGACCCAGCGTTGCCGAGACCGTCTCGGCGTCGGACGTCTTGAACGAGAGCGGCAGCGAGCCGTACTTCAGCACATTGGCGAGGTCGCTGGCCTCTGTCTCGTTGAACGATCCGGTGATCTGTGTCTTGCCGCCGGAGATCTGCGAATTGATCGTCGCGGCCGACACGACACGGCTGTCGAGGACGAACGCGGTGGTGTTGCCGATGTTCTTGGCGGTGAACTCGCTCCAGGTCTGCGCCGCGTTCGGCTTGAAGTCGAGGTAGACCGTCCACGCACCGGTCTGCTGATCGGATCCCGAGCTCGCAGAACTGATGTCGCGACCGTCGATGATCTGGGGCGCGAGCAGGTAGACCTGCTTGCCGTCCTCCGAGCACGCCACGAGGTACTGATCGGAGATGTCGTTACCGAGAAGTGGATCGTTCGCGCCGGTCGAGCAGTCCATCTTGGCCATGTAGGCCTTGAGCCCGTCGGTGTTGGCGCCTGCGGGAACCTGTCGCAGCTTGCGCTGTTCCTCGATCGCCTTGGCCGCCTGGTCGGCGGGCTGCTCGTCGGTCGGTTTCGCCGCGTCGTCCTTCTTCGGCTGCGGCGTGGCGGCCTGCACCTCGACGACGGGACGTACGAACAGGCGAGCGGTCTGGCCGAGCGTTTTGGCCTGGGCACCGTCTTGACCGGGGACCGTGATGATCAGGTTGCTGCCGTTGACGACGACCTCGGACCCGGAGACGCCGAGGCCGTTGACGCGCTGCTCGATGATCTGCTTGGCCTGATCGAGTTGTTCACGCGTTGGCGGATTGCCCGACTCCGTACGCGCCGTCAACGTAACTCGGGTGCCACCCTGTAGGTCGATGCCGAGCTTCGGCTCCGGTGATCCGCCACCGGTGAAGAAGATGAGCGCGTAGATCGCCGCAAGCAGCACGAAGAACAGTGTCAGCGGGCGCCATGGCGGGATCTCGCGCGCTGGCGACCGCCGCTTCTTCGCTGGCTTTGTGGTCGACGACCCTCGTGTCTTGGTCGACGATCCTCGTGTGTTGGTCGACGCCTCTGTCGCCCGGCGAGGGGTGGTCACGTTGTACTCGATCTCCTTCAGCGCGCGTCAGATGGCCGCAGGCCACTGTACTGATAGGCCACACGGCCGCACGCCACTCTACTGATCAGCGCTGACGCGTTCACACGACCCCACCGGGCAGTGTGACGCGCCAGCAGTGCTGCGCAGACCAGACGCGTTACTTGTCCGAATCGGAGCTGTTTCCGCCCTGATCCTTACGCAGGTTGATCTCGGTGTCGTCGGCGTCACGGTCGTCGTCGCCACCCGAGATGGAGTCGTAGCTCACGGTCCCGTCGATGGTCGAGAACTCGTCACCATCTGCAGTCAGGGGTGCGCTCGGCGGGACGTAACCGGCGTAGGTTGCCGCGGCATCCTCGGTGGGTACGACCTTCATGATCGCCAGGCGATTCCAGCGCGTGACCACTCCGGTCGCGATCTCGACGTCGATGTAGTCCGCCGACGAGGCGTCGATGATGGTGCCGAACAGACCCGAGGTGAGCTGGATGCGCGTGCCGGTCTGAATCGAATTCTGCATGTCCTGCTGCTCGGCAGCACGCTTCTTCTGCTTGCGCATGGAGAAGAACATGAAGCCGGCGAGGAGCACGAGCAGAAGCGGAAAGAGCAGAGATTCCATGAGAGAGCGATCAGTCCTTCGTTGAATGTTGAGGTTGCACGCCGTAGCTGTGCACTCCCTCTAGTGTGCCATGCCGCGAATTCGGACATTTGGCTCACTACCTGGGTGCTCAGAGGTCGTCGAACAGCGATTCACCGTCGACGTCGCGCGGACGAACACCGAACGTGGCGTTCAGAGCACCCGCAGGCGGGGTCAATCCGAGGTGGTGCCACGCCGCGGCCGTCGCCACCCGACCGCGTGGAGTCCGCGCGATCATCCCCGCACGCACGAGAAAGGGTTCGCAGACCTCTTCGACGGTTGCGGGCTCTTCGCCGACGGCGACGGCCAGAGTCGACACACCCACCGGTCCACCACCGAAAGCCCTGATCAGCGCATTGAGCACGGCACGGTCGAGCCGATCGAAGCCGAGTTCGTCGACGTCGTAGACGGCCAGCGCAGCCCGTGCGGTGTCGACAGTGACGGTTCCGTCACCGCGCACCTCCGCATAGTCGCGTACACGCCGCAACAGCCGATTCGCGATACGCGGTGTCCCGCGTGACCGACTCGCGATCTCCGACGCCGCGTCGCCGCCGAGATCGATGCCGAGAATGCCCGCGGAACGGCGGAGGACTCGCACCAACTCGTCGGTCTCGTAGAACTCCATGTGGGCGGTGAACCCGAATCTGTCGCGCAGCGGGCCGGTCAGCGACCCCGACCGCGTGGTCGCGCCGACCAGCGTGAACGGTGCGACGTCGAGCGGAATCGACGTCGCGCCCGGCCCCTTGCCCACCACGACGTCGACTCGGAAGTCCTCCATCGCGAGATATAGCATCTCCTCGGCGGGGCGCGCGATGCGGTGGATCTCGTCGATGAAGAGCACGTCTCCCTCGACCAGATTCGACAGCATCGCCGCGAGATCGCCTGCCCTCTCGAGCGCCGGACCAGACGTGACCCTGATCGCAGCGCCCATCTCGGCCGCGATGATCATCGCCAACGACGTCTTGCCCAGCCCGGGAGGTCCGGACAACAGGATGTGGTCGGGTGTTCCTCCCCGACCACGCGCTCCGTGCAGAACGAGTTCGAGCTGTTCACACACCCGCGGCTGCCCGATGAAGTCGGCCAGTGAACGCGGACGCAGGCCCGCGTCAAGGTCGCCGTCGGACCGCACGGGCGTCGCGTTGACCTCGCGCTCGATCGGCTCGTCGGAACTATTCACGACTTACCCAGCACCGCAAGCGATTTCCGCAAGGCGGCGGACGCGTCGGCATCGGGTGTCTCCGCGAGAATCGCGACGACGGCCTTCTCCGCGGGCGCCGCGGTGAAGCCGAGTCCGACGAGCGCCTCGATGACCTGATCCCGCACTCCACCCCCCGTGACGCTTACGCCTGCCGGTCCGTCTGCCGCCGGACGATCGACCTTGTCACGAAGCTCGACGACGAGCCGCTCGGCGACTCGCTTGCCGATCCCGGGGACGGAGGTGAGCGCTTTGACGTCGGAGTCGGCCAGCGCCCTGCGCAGCGCCTCGGGTTCGAGGACGGCCAGCGTGGCCATCGCGAGCCGCGGCCCGACACCGGTCACGGTCTGCAGCAGCGCGAACAACGCTCTGGCGTCGGGCTCGGTGAACCCGTACAGGGTCATCGAGTCCTCGCGCACGATCATCGAGGTGAGCAGCGTCGACTCCTCACCCCGATGCATCCGCGACAACGTCGACGGCGTGGCGAGAACGCGGTATCCGACACCGGCGCAATCGATCACCACATGGTCGAGCGCGACGTCGACGACGGGCCCACGGACAGATGCGATCATGCTCCGCTCCTCCCCTGTGCTGCGCCGGCTTTGCGCGCGGCGGCGATCTTCTCACGATGCCGGACGGCCGCAGCCTCGGCCTGCTTCTGCGCAGCCAGCATGCGCTCGGCCATCGGACCTCGCCAACAGTGGCAGATCGCGAGAGCCAACGCGTCGGCGGCGTCGGCTGGGCGCGGCTTGGTCTGCATGCCGAGAATGCGGGTGACCATTGCGGTGACCTGCGCTTTGTCGGCGCGTCCGCTGCCGGTCACCGCGGCTTTGACCTCGGATGGGGTGTGGAAGCGTACGGGTATCTCGCGCTGACCGGCGGCGAGCGCGATGACGCCACCTGCCTGCGCGGTGCCCATCGCCGTGGAGACCTGGTTCTGGGCGAACACCCGCTCGATCGCGACGACATCGGGGTGGTGTGTGTCGAGCCAATGAGAGGCCGCCGTGTACACCGCGAGCAGTCGTCGTTCGAGGTCCATGTCGGTCGGTGTGCGGACGACGTCGACGTCGAGCGCAGTCACCTGGCGACCAGCACCCGACTCGACGAGGGCGATACCGCATCGCGTCAGCCCCGGGTCGACGCCCATCACTCGCACACGTACTCCTCGGATTGCAGCGAACAGTTGTTCGAGATATTACCGAGGGGGTCCGACGATGCGGGTGATCGACACGGCGTAAGAGTGGACTCGATGACGCGATTCGAACCGATCACTCCGCAGGGCCTGGCGCAGCTGTGCATCGACCGCTGCGCCGACCTTCCCGGCATCGCGGTCGTCGGAGTCGACGGCGCGCCCGCCGCCACGCCGGACATGCTCGCCTCCGAGATCGTCGACGGTCTGCGAGAGCGCGGCCGAGCGGCGGCCGTGGTCCGCACGTCGGACTATCTGCGTCCGGCATCACTGCGACTGGAATACGGCAGATCCGATCCCGAGTCGTACCGGGAGAACTGGTTCGACTTCGCCGCTATCGGGCGGGAGGTGATCGACGCCGTCCGGGCGCATCGACGATGGCTGCCACGGTTATGGGACCCGGTGCGCGACAGATCATTTCGTGACGAACACCAGCACGCCACCGACTCTCAGGTCATCGTCGTCGCAGGCCCGATGCTGCGCACGCACGGACTCGACCTCGACGTCGTGATCCATCTGGCGATGTCGGAGGGCGCTCTGCGACGCCGGACACCAGACGCCGAGCAGTGGACCATCCGACCCCTGCTCGACGACGACGCGCACGCTCCGACCGCCGATCTCGAGGTGCGCTACGACCACCCGGACCGACCGGCGCTCGCCCGAACGAACTGAAACTCAGGCGTCGAGTTCCGCGAGGACCTCGTCGCTGACGTCGACGTTGCTGTACACGTCCTGGACGTCGTCGCAGTCTTCGAGCGCGTCGATCAGCTTGAAAACCTTTCGGGCGCCCTCGGCGTCGACCGGTACCTCGACGGAGGCACGGAAATCGGCCTCGGCGGAGTCGTAGTCGATACCGGCGTCGACCAGCGCGGTGCGCACAGCGACCAGGTCCGTCGGCTCGCTGACCACCTCGAACGATTCGCCGAGATCGTTGACTTCCTCAGCGCCTGCATCGAGGACCGCCATCAGGATGTCGTCCTCGGACTGCCCGTTCTTCTCCAGCGTCACCACACCTCGGCGGGTGAAGAGGTAGGCCACCGAACCCGGGTCGGCCATGTTGCCGCCGTTGCGGGTCATCGCGGTGCGGACCTCACCGGCAGCGCGATTGCGGTTGTCGGTCAGACACTCGATGAGGATCGCGACGCCGTTCGGTCCGTAACCCTCGTAGGTGATGGTCTGCCAGTCGGCGCCACCGGCTTCTTCGCCACCGCCGCGCTTGCGTGCGCGCTCGATGTTGTCGTTGGGTACCGAGCTCTTCTTGGCCTTCTGGATCGCGTCGTACAGCGTCGGATTACCGGCGGGGTCGCTACCCCCGGTACGTGCCGCGACCTCGATGTTCTTGATCAACTTGGCGAACATCTTGCCGCGCTTGGCGTCGATGACCGCCTTCTTGTGCTTGGTGGTCGCCCATTTGGAATGGCCGCTCATACGCTGTTCCGATCCTTTCGCGTGCCCGCGGCGTCGTTGCCACGCACGGTGTCGTTCGTCATTAGATCTTAGCGGCGACCATCCCGACGAAGTATTCGTGCACTCGTCGATCGCCTGTCACCTCCGGATGAAACGACGTCGCGAGGACGTCGCCCTGACGTACCGCGACGATCCGGCCCTCCGCGGGACCCTCGGTCACCCGGGCCAGAACCTCCACGCGTTCGCCCGCCCGCTCGACCCAGGGCGCACGGATGAAGACCGCACGCATCGGGTGTCCGTCGGTGATGCCGTCGACCTCCAGATCGGTCTCGAACGATTCCACCTGCCGCCCGAACGCGTTGCGGCGCACCGTGATGTCGAGCGCGTCAAGATGCCGGGCATCAGGCCGTGTATCGAGGATCTCCGAGGCGAGCATGATCATTCCCGCGCACGAACCGTAGGCAGGCATGCCGTCGTGGAGGCGCGCACGCAGCGGTTCGTAGAGGTCGAAGACGCCCAGGAGTCTGCTCATCGTCGTCGACTCCCCGCCCGGGATGATCAATCCGTCGACGACGTCGAGTTCTTCACGACGACGCACACTGATCGGTGTCGCTCCCGCAGCGGCGACGGCGGCGAGATGTTCACGCACATCACCCTGCAGCGCGAGGACTCCGACGCGTGCCGATCCGGTATCCGCGGTCACCTGTCGTGCCGTGCGTGCTGGTCGGCGGGCATCTGGCGGCCGGTGCGGCTCAGACCCTCTTGCGTGACCGCGGCGACGAGCCGACCGTCGCGATCGAAGATGCGGCCCTGGGTCAGTGCGCGGCCACCCCCGGCCGACGGCGAGCTCTGGTCGTAGAGCAGCCATTCGTCGGCACGGAACGGTCGCATGAACCACATGGCATGGTCGAGCGAGGCCGCCTGCGGTTCGATACCGGGGTGCGGCACCTTCGACGACCCGAGCAACGTCATGTCACTCATGTAGGCCAGCGTGCACACGTGGATGGTCTGATCGTCGGGCAGTCGGTGTCGGTACCGGAACCAGACTCGTTGCTGCGCAGCGAAATAGGGATTCGTCACCATGTCCTCGCGCGGCACCACACGAAGGTCGAAGTTCTGCCATTCCTTGAGCACCGACGAATCGTCGTCGGACAGGGTCTCGGCCCTGTCGGGCAACGACTCGGGGTCGGGCGCAGGCGGCATACGGTCCTGGTGCTCGATTCCCTCGTCGCCGTGCACATGGAACGACGCCGACATCGTGAAGATCGCCTCGCCGTTCTGGATCCCGGTCACTCTGCGGGTGCAGAACGACCGTCCGTCGCGGATGCGGTCGACGAGGAAGACCGCCGGAATATCGGGATTGCCGGGCCGGAGGAAGTATCCGTGCAGTGAATGCACCGTGTAGTTGTCGTCAACCGTGCGGGTGGCCGAGACGAGCGCCTGACCCGCGACCTGGCCGCCGAACGTGCGCTGCAGAAAGCTCTCGAACGCGCCACCGCGGTAGATGTCCTTCTCGATCCGCTCGACCTGGAGGATCTCTTCGATGTCTGCCACCCGGACAGTATCCCGCATGGTGACACCGTGGCGGACACACAGCCCGGTCAGAGCTCGTCGAGCTCGACGATCCCGTCCTGGACCGCGCGCGCGACGAGTCCCGCCTTGGTCGGGGCCGGACGGCCGATCTCGGCGTACTTGGCCCGAATACGCGTGAGGTGTGTGTTCACCGTGCCGAGCGAAATGTACAGCGCCGCAGCGGTTGCCGGCTTCGTGTCGACCATCAGCCACGTCCGCAGCACCTCGATCTCCCGCGGCGTCAACTGCGGCTTCGGCAGTGCTTGTCGGCTGCGTGGGCGCTCGTCGGTCGTCGACGCCTCCCCCACGTTCGCATCGAGCTGCGGCAACAGGTGCATGTGTCGTTCGCCCCGGCCACCGGCCACAGTCGCGCCCTGCCAAGGGCCTTCGCCGACAGCGACGGCCGCTGAAGGCCCGGGCAACGGCATCCGACGCGCGGCGAGGCGGGCCAACGCCTCCTGACGACGCGCCACCGACTCGGCACGACGTCGTGCGGCGTAGGCGTCGAGTTGCACAGCGGGAATGCGGGGTGCGGTAGGTGCGGTCATGTCAGCATCTCCTCGGTCATCGCTTGTGCCGTATCGGTCTACGCCGTGTCGGCTCGGTCATTCGCGGTACTTCGCACCGCGTGCAGATGACGTTATGAGTGCTCGGGTCGCCGGTCGATGGGGAGAACTCCCCTGGGCATGGGGAGAACTCCCCATGCCGCATCGTCGCAGGTCAGAGCGGGTGAATCGGATTCAGCCGGCGGCGTTGCGCGCGGCCTCTTCGTCGATGAGTGGTAGGTCGCCGCGCGTGACGATGCGCGAGGCCACCGCGTACTCGACGAGCTTCGCCCGGCGATTGCTCGCGAGCTTTCCGCCGCCCGCTCGCATTCCGCTGACTCCGAGTTGGTCGAGCTTGTCGCAGACGTTGTCGAGCTTGCGGTTGAACTTCGTCAGCGACCAGCCCAGCCGCCCCGCGGCCTGCGCCGACGAGGGGATCGCGCTGGCACCCGTGCCGTCACGACGCAGAATCTCCTCCGCCAGGACGACGATCAGCAGCTTCTGACTCTCGGTCAGCATCGGGACGCCCTGAGTGATCATCCCGCCGACCACCTCGGGCGCGGTCACGGCGTCGACCTGCGGGCTCACAGTGTGGACGTCGACCTCGTAGGTGGTCGGCCCTGCCGTGAACACGATCGTGGTGTGACCGAAGACCAGCGGCATCCGGGCGCCCGGTCCGAGCACCGCCGAGAATCCGACGTCGCCCGCAGACACGCTCGCCGATAGATGCGCACCCTGATTACTCAACCACCACAAGCCATTCACGTTGTGCAGCAACAAGAATCGACGGTGCAGATAGGGGTTGTCGTCGACGGACAGATCCGCCTCACGCCCGATCCAGAACCGACGACCCGCCAGAATTCCGAACCGCTCGCCGCAGTAGTCGACGAACGCGCGCTCGGACTGCGTTTGCGGAACCTGCCCGGACGTCATCGGCGAGCGCACCTCGGCGCTGTCATGTGGGCGTCTCCTCCGACGTCTCCATGCTCTCCCCGTCGACCTCGCCCGACTCCTCGTCGCTGCGCACCGACACGACGACGACGGTCACGTTGTCGTGCGCGCCGACGAACAGCGCGGCGTCGACAAGGCTTGCCGCGGCATCCTCTGCGGAATCGGAACCCGCGAGAATCTCGGCGATCTCGGCGTCGGGCAGCTCGCCGGTCAGTCCGTCCGAACAGATGAGCAGGACATCGCCGGGTAGTGCCGGGGTGGAAAAGTAGTCGGCGTCGGGCTCGGCCATGCCCGCACCAAGCGCCCTGGTGATGACGTTGCGGCGCGGATCGATTCGTGCCTGCTCGGCGGTGATCACACCGGCGTCGACGAACTCCTGGACCTGCGAATGGTCGCGTGTGAGCAGCTGCAGCGTGCCGTTCTGGAACCGGTACGTCCGCGAATCGCCGATGTTGAGGATCAGCCAGTGGAGGACGTCGTCGTCGGTGACGAGCACCGCGCCGGTCACAGTGGTCCCCGCTCGTCGGTCGGAGAAGCCATCGATACCACCGATGCGCTGCTGCGCGTCGACGAGCAGTCGGTCGAGTACGTCTCGGGTATCGGCGAGTTCGGCACCCGGCTCGACCTCGGCCAGCGTCAGGAGCGCTGCTTCACTGGCCAATTCGCCACTCTCGTGCCCGCCCATACCGTCTGCAAGCAGATACCGTCCGGGCAGCACGAGAGCAGCATCTTCGTTGGCGTCGCGGACACCTCCGACGTCGCTGTACACCGACCAGTCGAGTCGCAGATCTCCGACGATGTCGCTGCCGGTCAGCGACGAATCACGGACGATGCTCACCGAGTCCATGGTCAGCAGATCCTACCGGCGGGTTCGCCACCCGCGGGTGACGTACCCACCGTCGGCGCGAACGTGTCCATGTCGTCGATGTCGCCTACCAGCCGCGCTCGGCAAGACGGTGCGGTGCCGGGATGTCGTCGACGTTGATGCCGACCATGGCCTCGCCGAGTCCGCGCGAGACCTTCGCGAGCACGTCCGGGTCGTCGTAGAACGTCGTCGCCTGCACGATCGCCGCCGCCCGCTGCGCGGGGTTACCCGACTTGAAGATGCCGGAACCGACGAACACGCCCTCGGCGCCGAGCTGCATCATCATCGCGGCGTCGGCCGGAGTGGCAATGCCGCCTGCGGTGAACAGGGTCACCGGGAGTTTGCCCGCGTTGGCGACCTCGACCACGAGGTCGTACGGAGCCTGCAATTCCTTTGCCGCGACGTACAATTCGTCCTTCGGCAGCGAGGTGAGGCGTCGGATCTCATCGCGGATCTTGCGCATGTGGGTCGTCGCGTTCGAGACGTCGCCGGTGCCGGCCTCACCCTTGGAGCGGATCATCGCAGCACCTTCGGTGATGCGTCGAAGCGCCTCGCCGAGGTTGGTGGCACCGCACACGAACGGCACGGTGAACGCGAACTTGTCGATGTGGTTGGCGTAGTCGGCGGGCGTCAGCACCTCCGACTCGTCGATGTAGTCGACGCCGAGACTCTGGAGGATCTGCGCCTCGACGAAGTGTCCGATACGCGCCTTGGCCATCACCGGGATGCTGACCGTGTTGATGATCCCGTCGATCATGTCGGGGTCGCTCATGCGCGACACGCCACCCTGCGCACGGATGTCGGCGGGTACCCGCTCGAGCGCCATCACCGCGACAGCGCCCGCGTCCTCGGCGATCTTCGCCTGCTCGGGCGTCACGACGTCCATGATCACGCCGCCCTTGAGCATCTCGGCCATTCCGCGCTTGACGCGGGCAGTGCCGTGTCCTGCCTGCGAGTCAGCAGCGGCGTGTCCGTTGATCGACGAGGTTGCGTCGGTCGCGGGCTGCTCCCCTGATTCGAATCGACTCACTGTAAGTCTCCTGATTTCGCGTTCACGGCCCATCGGCGATCCACTGGGCTCCTGGCATTACAGGATAGGCGACCCCGAATTGTGTCCTGGCCGCAGGTTCGCCGCCTGTCAGGACGATTCGCCGCCTGTCAGGACGATTCGTCCGGTGTCACCCGCTCGGAGATCTCGAAATACGCGGGCGGTGCCGCCGTGCCTCCGAGCTTGAGCCAACGGACGGGTCTCCTGGTCGCCAGCGCCCGCGTGTCACGAACGGCGTCGTTGTAGAAGCGTCGTGCCATCATCACGCGAGTCTCGGCATCGGCGAGTTCGATCGACAGCGACGCCGGACGAGTGCCGTTATCGGTACGGGCAAGTGCTGCGGAGACGTCGTTCTCCGCGTCCTCGCGCTGATCGGGCGCCGCGCTCTCGGCGCGGTCGGCGACCGCGGTGAGTGTCGCCGCGGCCGCTGCATCACGGTCGTCGGTCGATGTCTCCATCCACGCCGCTATGGCCCGCGCGACGACGCTTCGCCGCTCGAGCGCCGATTCCAGAGACCGACGTGCCAGATCGACGCGGACGTTCAGCCGGTCGAGACGGTTGGCGGTCTTGTAGGCCCACGCCGCCGCCACGACGACCAGCACCACCACGATGAACACGATCGTCGCCACGGTGCCCGAGACCGTGATCCCGGAAAACCGCACGGCGTCGGCAAGGTTCGATGCCACGTGTGGCCCTGCACCATTCATGTCTTGCCCACTCAGTCCGACACCACGACGGGTCCGGCGTCGACGGTGACCGTCTCGTACACGCGCAGGATCTGGTCGGCCACACGCGACCAGTCGTACTTCGCGGCTCGCGCCCGACCCGCTTCGACGAGGTCGGCGCGGGCGTCGTCGTCGGAGAGGAGTGCTGTCACGGCGTCGGCGAGCTCATCGGCAGAACCGACAGCAACGAGCTTTCCCGCACGGCCGTCGTCGAGAACGCGTCGGAAGGCGTCGAGTTTGCTCGCGACCACCGCTGCGCCCGCCGCCATGGCCTCCACCAGAACGATGCCGAAACTCTCGCCACCGAGATTGGGGGCCACGTACACGTCGGCCGACGCCAGCGCCCGCGCTTTGGTCTCGTCGTCGGCCTGACCGACCAGTACGAGGTGGTCGGCGAGATCTCCTGCTCGACGCCTCAACGCACGCTCGTTGCCTCCGCCGACCACCAGGATTCGGACGTCGGGAAAACTCTCGACGATCGTCGGCAGTGCACGCATCAGAATGTCGATGCCCTTGCGTGGTTCGTCGAATCGGCCGAGGAACAGCACTGATCGACCGGGGTGCGGGTAGCCGGGCAGGGGCGGTGAGTCGGCGAAACCCGCACAGTTGATGCCGTTCGGGATCTCGACAGCGTCGGAACCCAGCGACTCCATCTGCCAGCGCCGCGCGAGCTCCGACACAGCGATCTTGCCCGCGATCCGCTCGTGGTACGGGCGCAAGATTCCCTGAAATGTCTTCAACCACAACGACTTCGACGTCGAGGTGTGAAACGTCGTGACTATCGGCCCCAGCGCGACCATCAACGCGAGCATCGAAAGACTCGGCGAATTGGGTTCGTGGACGTGCAACACATCGAACTCGTTCTCGGCGATCCAGCGGCGAAGCGTGAGGTAGCCGTGTGGGCTGAAGCAGACGCGAGACACCGACCCGTTGTAGGGCAGCGCCACCGCGGGACCCGCCGACACCACGTAGTCCGGCAGCACCGTCTCGTCGGCGGCGGGCGCGAGGACGCTCACGGTATGGCCACGGTCGATGAACACCTCGGCGAGCTCGACCACATGCGCCTGCACGCCGCCCGGAACGTCGAACGAGTACGGACAGACCATTCCGATCTTCATCCGGTGCTCTCGATTCGGGCACGACGCTCCGCCGACCAGTCGGATTCCCAGAGCGGCTGCAACATGTGCCAATCTGCAGGATGTGCCGCGATGTTCGTGGCGAAGGCGTCGGCCACCGCCTGGGTGGCCTGCTTGACGCCGCCCGACACGTCGACCGACTCTCCGACAAGGATTTGCGACCTCCCGTCCGGGAGGAAGAAGTGGTGAACGGGCATGAGCGCTGCGCCTGTCTCGATCGCGAGACGCGCAGGTCCGGCGGGCATGCGGGTCGGCTCACCGAAGAACTGCACCGGAACGCCGTGGCGGGTCAGGTCGCGTTCTGCGAGCAGACACACCACCGACCCTTCGCGAAGTCTGTCGGCGAGACGCGCGAACGGAGGCTGTTCCCCACCGGTGAGCGGAAAGATCTCGAATCCGAGGCTTTCGCGATACGCGACGAATTGATCGAACAGCGACTCCGGTTCGAGTCGTTCGGCGACTGTCGAGAATCGATGTCCGCGATTGATCAGCCACACCCCGGCCATGTCCCAGTTGCCGCTGTGCGGCAACGCGAAGATGAGCCCCTTGCCCTTCGCGATCTCGGCCTCGAAGCGGGCGACATCGTCGTCGGCGATGTGCACCGACGCCGCGGCGTTCGCCAGCCCCATGGCGGGCAGGCGAAACGCTTCGTACCAGTACCTGGCATACGAGCGCATCGCGTCGGCGACGAGTTCGTCCGGGACGTCCTGCGGCCGCGTGGCTCCGATCACGCGGGCAAGATTGCGTCGCAACTGCTGCGGGCCGCCGTTGCGGCGACCGACCATCGCGCCCGCGCCCTCGAAAACGGTTCTGCCCCAACTGTCCGGAAGCAGGCGCACACCCGCCCATCCGGCCCGGTAGCCCAGGTCGGAGACGTACCCGCCGAGGCGACTCACCGGCTTCCGGTGCCTGCGTCGGGCCCAGCCTGGGTCTCGGTGTCGGGGTCGGTCGTGGTGTCAGCATCGGTCCCGGCGTCGGTGTCAGCGTCAGTCGCGCTCGACGCCAGCGGGATCAGGTCTCGGGCACCCGGTGACCGGGAAATCGACCACATGCGCTGTCCGACGGTGATCACGCTCCCGATCGCGAGAAGCCACATGGCGACGTGAATCGCCCACCACAGTCCGAGACCGGTGAAGCCCGCCCCCACCAGAACGATGATCAGCCGGTCCGGGCGCTCGATGAGACCGCCGTCGCCATACAGACCCGACGCCTCGGCGCGTGCCTTGGCATAGGAGATGACCTGCGAGGTCACCAGGCAGATCATCGTGGCCACGAACAGCCACTGGTGCGGCACCGTCCACGCGCACCACCACGCGAGACCCGCGAAGATCGCGCCGTCGGCGATGCGGTCGCAGGTGGCGTCGAGCACCGCACCGAATCGGGTTCCGCCACCGCGAGCTCGCGCCATCGCGCCGTCGAGCATGTCGAACATCACGAACAGCCAGATGACCATCGTGCCCCAGAAGAGGTGGCCCATCGGGAACAGCGTCACCGCCGCCGCGACTGTCGCCACGGTGCCGATCACGGTCATGGCGTCAGGAGTCAGCCCGGTGCGCAGCAACGCGCGTCCGAGCGGCAACGTCACCTTCGACACCGACGCCCGGCCTCGAATGCTCAGCACCGCACCGCTCCTTCCCGACCGTTCAGTTCTGTACCTGCACTGCTCATGCGGTGCGGTCGCGCGCTCATGGGGTGTCGAGCTGCTTCCACGCGTCCGACAGCAGCGCACGGGTATCGCGCAGCAACTGTGGCATGACTTTTGTCTCGCCGACAACCGTGATGAAGTTCGCGTCGCCCACCCACCGCGGCACGATGTGCTGGTGGATGTGCTCCGACAACGAGCCGCCTGCCGCGTAACCGAGATTCAGACCCACGTTGAACGCGTTCGGATTCGACACCGCCTTGATCGTGCGGATCATGCGCTGCGTGAACCCCATCAACTCGTCGGCCTCGCCTGCGGTGAGCGCCTCGAGGTCTGCGACCTGCCGATACGGCACGATCATCGTGTGGCCGGGATTGTACGGGTACAGGTTGAGCACCGCGTAGACGTGCTCCCCGCGCGCCACGATCAACCCGTCCTCGTCGGTCATCGTCGGGATGTCGAGGAAGGGGTGCCCGGTGAGGTCCGAACCGTCGGCTGCCTTCTTCACGACCGGTGGGTCGGCCGTGATGTAGGTCATCCGGTGCGGACTCCACAGCCGCTGTAGCCGATCGGGATCGCCGGTGCCGCAATCGCGGATCTCACCGGTCGACGCGTCGTCGGCGTCAGGCATCTCCTGCACCCTCGATCAGCTCCTTGGTCGGAGACTCGTTGCGACGCGCGGAGATCCACTCGTCGATGATTCTGACCGCGTCGGCAACGGGCACGCCGTTGACCTGAGTGCCGTCTCGGAATCGGAAGCTCACCGCACCCGCCTCGACGTCTCGCTCGCCTGCGAGAAGCATGAACGGCACCTTGCCGGTGGTGTGCGTGCGGATCTTCTTCTGCATGCGGTCGTCGGAATAGTCGACCTCGGCGCGAATTGCCTTGGCCTTCAACTGATCCACGACGCCCTGAAGGTGGTCGACGAACGCCTCGGCAACAGGGATGCCGACGACCTGCACCGGCGACAGCCATGCCGGGAAGGCGCCCGCGTAGTGCTCGGTGAGCACGCCGAAGAACCGCTCGATCGAACCGAACAGGGCGCGGTGGATCATGACGGGGCGATGTTTGGCGCCGTCGGAGCCGGTGTACTCGAGGTTGAAGCGTTCCGGCAGGTTGAAGTCGAGCTGAATGGTCGACATCTGCCAGGTGCGGCCCAGCGCGTCCTTGACCTGGACGGAGATCTTGGGTCCGTAGAACGCGGCGCCGCCGGGATCGGGTACGAGGTCGAGTCCGGACTCTCCCGCTACCTCGGCGAGCGTGTTGGTCGCGATCTCCCAGGTCTCGTCGTCGCCGACGGACTTCTTGGGATCCCGCGTCGACAACTCCAGATAGAAATCATCGAGACCGTAATCGCGGAGCAGATCGAGGACGAAGGTCAGCAGCGAACGCAGTTCGTCACGCATCTGCTCGCGAGTGCAGTAGATGTGTGCGTCGTCCTGAGTGAACCCTCGTGCGCGGGTCAGCCCGTGGATCACGCCCGACTTCTCGTAGCGGTAGACGGTGCCGAACTCGAAGAGACGCAACGGAAGTTCTCGATACGAGCGTCCACGCGCATCGAAGATCAGGTTGTGCATCGGACAGTTCATCGGCTTCAGGTAGTAGTCCTGAGCCGGCTTGCGCACCGAGCCGTCGTCGTTGAATTCGGCGTCGAGCTGCATGGGCGGGTACATGCCGTCGGCGTACCAATCGAGGTGTCCCGACACCTCGAACAGGTTGCTCTTGGTGATGTGCGGCGTGTTGACGAACTGATACCCGGCAGCGATGTGACGCTTGCGCGAGTAGTCCTCCATCTCGGTGCGGATGATGCCGCCCTTCGGATGGAACACCGGTAGGCCCGAACCGATCTCGTCGGGGAAGCTGAACAGGTCGAGCTCTGCACCCAGTCGTCGATGGTCGCGCTTCTCGGCCTCCGCGAGCATCTCGAGGTAGGTGTCCTGGGCTTCCGACGACTCCCACGCGGTGCCGTAGATGCGCTGGAGGTCGGCGTTGTCCTGATCGCCGCGCCAGTACGCAGCCGAGCTCCTGGTGAGCTTGAACGCGGAGATGTACTTGGTTGTCGGGACGTGCGGGCCGCGGCACAGATCGCACCAGATCACCTCGCCGGTGCGGGGATTCAGGTTGTCGTACGCGGTGAGTTCCGCCCCACCGACCTCCATGACTTCGCTGTCGTCGGCCGCGCCCTTGTCGTCGATCAACTCGAGCTTGTACGGCTCCTTGGCGAGCTGCACCCGGGCCTCGTCCTTCGACGCGTAGACCCGTCGCGAGAACTTCTGACCCGACTTGATGATCTGCTTCATCTTCTTCTCGAGCGCGGTGAGATCTTCGGGGGTGAAGGGCTCGGCGACGTCGAAGTCGTAGTAGAAGCCGTCCTTGATCGGCGGCCCGATCCCGAGCTTTGCCTCGGGAAAGAGATCCTGCACGGCCTGTGCGAGCACGTGCGCCGTCGAATGCCTGATCACGCTCCGGCCCGCCTCGGTGTTGGCGGCAACCGGTTCGACGTCGGTGTCGAGATCGGGAGCCCAGGAGAGATCGCGCAGTTGGCCTGCGGCATCACGAACGACGACGACGGCCTCGGGTCCCTTGTTGGGCAGTTCGTGCTCGCGCAGCGCCGTGCCCGCGGTGGTCCCGGCCGGCACACGGATCGTGGCTGGGCTGGTCACCATTGCGTTGTCGGGCACTTCGCTGCTCCTTGATGCGAGGCGGGCAAGCTACCCGCCGATCGGTTTCGGTGTTCGTGCACGTCGATCGTATCTGCGGGCGCCTCGCTGGCCACCACCGCGGCCGGGATGTCCTACAGGATCGGGCTCGTGAGCCACGTCGCGTCGAGGTTCACCCAGTTCGCGGCAGTTCCCAGGACACCCAGGACCCACAGGGAGGCGAGTACGACGACGCAGGTGGCGATGCCGAAGGCACCCTGCACCGACCAGTGACGTTCCTTCATCCAGTCGAGCCAGGCGTCGTATTTGCTTCGCGCGAAGCGCAGTAGTCGTTGAGCCCACGAGAATTCCGACGCGAGGATGCCGAGTCCGAGGAACACGATCAACCAGCCGGGGCCGGGATAAGGGATGGCGACGATGCCGCCTGCGAGCACGAGCGCACCGACGACGCCGACAACGATCCGATAGGTGAGGTTCAGACGCGCGTCACGCCGGATGACGTATCTGCGTTGACGACTCCAGATGCGTATTCGTTGCCACGTCGGCACGCAGTACTCCACTCTCCGCGTTTGCTGTCTCCGACGCCGTGGGGCTGACGGCACCGGACGACTCGATGTCTCCAGGGTACGTATCCGGCTGCGTCACCTCCCCGCGCGCCTCGGCGCGACGCTGCCGGAACTCGGCTGCCAGCGTGACGATGATCGTCAGCAACAGGATCAGTGGATAACACCCGGAGTAGAGGATGACCGTGATGCGGTCGAACACTCCCGGGTCGGGATATCGCGGCATCATGAACAGCCCGACCGCGATGATGTGATCGGCTCCGTAGTGGCTTCCGCTGCCCCAGTAGTTCCACCAGTACGAAAACGACAGCGCGCCGACCGTCAGCGGGGCCAACCACCGCCACCAGTACCTACGCCCTCCGATGCTGCCCCGGTACGCGAAGTCGAACGCGACGACCAACAATGGCACCACCCACACCCAGTGATGGCCCCACGAGAACGGTGACACCGTCGCCGCGGTCATTCCCGCGGTGGTGACCGAGAGCAGGCGGCGTCCGCGTCGGTAGGACACGACCGCTGCCCAGAGCCCGAGAATCGCCGCGACGAGCGCCACGGGCATCCACATCCAGTCGGGCGGCGAGAACAACGGCCCGACCGGCGCGGGCTTGGAGAACCGTCGAACATCGAAATACGCCAACATCTGCGCGATGAACCCGTTCACCGACTGGTTCGCCGGTGAATCCACCCGTCCGATACGTGACTCGCCGGTCACGTATGTCGTCCAGTACTGATGAGCGTCGGCCCTGATGACCAGATATCCGATCACGACGGTGATGGCGAACCCCACGACTGCCATCGCCGCGGCCCGCCAGCGACGCAGCACGAGCAGGTACACGACGAAGAACGCGGGCGTCAGCTTCAGCCCCGCCGCGATGCCGACGCCGAGACCACGCAGCCTCGATCGCGGATGGAGCAGATCGAGAAAGACGAGGTCGAGCAGGATGATGAACATCAAGAAGACGTTGATCTGGCCGAGCCAGATCGTCGTGCGTACGGGTTCGAGCACCGTGACGCAGATGGCTCCGCACACACCGAAGATCGCGAGATTGCTGTCAGCCTTGTAGCCGAGCGTGCGCATGCCGAGGTACACCGTCGCCACGAGCGCGAGGAAGATCGCCACCCACCACACGATCTTCGCCACCAGCGCACTCATCAGCGCGAAGAGGGTGAACACCACAGCAGAGAACGGCGGATAGGTGAAGCTCAGACGACCCCACACCGGAAATTCGTAGAGTGGTCGGCCGTCGAGCACGACGCGTCCGCCCGCTCGGTAGACGTACAGATCGGTGGCGTTGTCGAACAGCCCGTTGAATTGCGCGCCGATCGGGATCACGAAGATATGCCAGATCAGCGCGAGGACGGCGAGCGCTCCGACCGCGAGCACCGGCTTCCAACCGAGTACCAGCGGCGACGGTCGCTGATCGACGGTGGTGCTCGCAGACATGAACACACCGTAGCCAAGACTTATCGCAGGTCAGAAGCCGAATCGCCGAAGGCGTCGATTGTCTGATTCCGGACCGGTCGACGACCAGCCCGGATCACCTGTCGTCGCGAAGTCGACCCCCGCTCGATGCATCTCGTCGGCGACCTGCTGGTCCGGCTCGGGGCCGACGAGGGAGTGTGCCTGGTCGAGGTGATCGAAGACGAATGGGATTTCGACGGCGTGACCTGCCCTGATGTCGGCGATCGGGCTGCTGTACCCGAACTCGTAGAGGTGCGTCGAGCCCGATGGACGCGACGCGGCGAGCGCAGTCGTCGGGCCGGAGAATGCGCGTGCGGTGAGCGCCTGCGCGAGCACGTCGCCTGGGCTGGCACCGGCGTCGAGTCCGGCGTGGAGGTGATCGATGCCATTCGGCTGCCGACCGAGGACCGCTGCGGCAGCCTGCTCCGTGATCGCATCGGCGCCGCCCGACGCCACGAGGAAGAATCGGAACTCGTCGGCGTTCCAGCCTGCCAGCAGCGGAATATCGGCGCCGGTGCCCGACGCGATCGCCTCCTGCGGCACGGAGGTGAGGACGTCGCCGTCGACGACGGGGAACTGGCTCATGATGCCCAGCCCCTTGGCCACCGTCGACTCACCCCAGAGGGCGGGATCGGGGTTCACCATGCATTCGAGTGCCAGTTGCGACTGGGCCGCGAGCAATGCGACGGGATCGACCTCGGCAAACGACTGGGCGTCGGCGTCGACACCCAGGATCGCCGACAGCCGCGCGGTGACCAGACGGGCATCGTCGATCTCCGCCGCAGCTGACCCGTTGCCGCTCTGCATGATCGCTCGCCGGAACAGGCCGCGCGCAAGCGGCGACGCCAATAGCGACGCGACGCTCATGGCACCGGCCGATTCGCCGAAGATCGTCACGTTGCCGGGGTCGCCCCCGAAGCTCGCGATATTCGCCTGCACCCACTCGAGGGCCGCGATCTGATCGCGCAATCCCCTGTTCTCGACGCCACCGCTCACCGACGCGAAACCCGCTGTGCCGAGCCGATAATTGATGCCGACGCAGACCACACCGTGGGCGAACGTGTCGCCCGCATACATGGCCAACCGGTTGGAACCGCGGGTGAACGCACCGCCGTGAATCCACACCATCACCGGTAATCCGCCCGCGCTCTGATCCGGGGTCCACACGTTGACAGTGAGGTAGTCGTCGCCGAGTTCGATCACGTTGTCGAGCAGAGCGGCGATCGGCGCCGGGTACGGGACCTGCGGTGCCGTCGGCCCGTACTCGACGGCCGTGCGCACACCGTCCCAGGCGTCGACCGGCCGGGGCGAGTCGAACGCCGCGGGCCCGACAGGAGGAGCCGCGTAGGGGATCCCGAGAAAGACCGCTATGTCGCCAGTTCTGCGACCCGAGACACGCCCGGAAGTGGTCGCTACGACGGGGGACTCGAGATGTGTTCGCGTCATGCTCGCGGACAGTACGCCGTGACGACGCCCAGCCGGATGCGATCGCGAAGATATCTCAGATCTCCGTCTCATAACTCGTCCAGACCGTCTCATAACTCCGACAGTTTGGGAGTTCGGTGATCCGACCGATCGCCTCAACTTCGGTTTGGTTAGGGCATGACTCGTGGATCGGCAACCGTGTCTCGAAACGCCGTCGCCAAATCTCATTTTGTCTCTAGTTCTGCGATACGTTGTTGGACATGGCACAGCCCCCTTCGTCCGCGCAGCACATGCTGCTCGGATACGCGCGTGCGAGTGCCGTGGCGCCGGCACTCGACGAGCAAGTCGACACCCTTGTCTCCCACGGCGTCGCCCAGCGTCGGATCTACACGGACGACACCCTGGCGGGAGTCGTTGCGGCACAACGGCCCGGCTTCGATGCTCTCCTCGACTACGCCCGCCCGGGCGACCTTCTCATCGTCGTGAGCATGGACCGGTTGGGGCGCTCCGCCGACGAAGTCCTCGCGACCGTCCGCACGCTCACCGAACACGACGTGGGGATACAGGCCCTCCGCGAGGGCCTGAGCACGCACGACGACGGAGGTTCCACACTCGTCGGTGTCCTCGCGTCGCTCGCAGTCGCCAACGACGAGATGAGCGCCGTCGGGCGTCGAGCGCGCAGCCCCGGCGACCGTCATCGAACCGGACACCTCGGACGCCCACGAGCGCTGACCGACGACCAGGTCGAGCTCGCGCGACGCCTCCGCGACAACGGCGATTCCGTCCCGACGATTGCCGCCGTACTCGGCGTCAGTCGCGCCACCCTGTACCGCACCCTCGCAGAAAAGAGATCCACCAGATGACCAGCGGCCGAATTGTCGCGTTTCCGTCGTCGACGCCCCCGACGACGCATCAGTCGTCGCTGACCGACGACACGCTCGACGAAGATGCGTTCCAACGCGGATTCGACGACGCGACAACGTATCTCGCCACCATGCCGGTTACCTGGGCGCGTCACCACGCGTCGTCGGCGCTCGCCTCCGGAGACATTCCCGAGATCACCCAGAGCTACGAACGCGGCTACCGCGCCGCTCTGTACGGCTTCGTGAGGCAGGCTCGCCGCTGACTGCCACGTGTGTGCGCTGACTACCATCGTTGGCGCAGACCCAGCTCGAGAATCCGAACAGAGAAGAGACTCTTATGACCAGGCTGATGATCATTCTCGGAAGTGTCCGCGAGGGCCGTATCGGCGGCCCGATCGCCGAATGGGTCAAGGCAGCAGCCGATGCCGACGACCGTTACGACGTCGACTTCGTCGACCTCGCAGAGCTCAATCTTCCGTTCATGGACGAGCCGAACCATCCCCGTCTCAAGAACTACGTGAAGGACCACACCAAGGCGTGGAGCGCTCGCGTCGAGGCAGCGGACGGGTTCATCTTCGTCTTTCCCGAGTACAACTACAGCTACTCCCCCGCCATCAAGAACGCGCTCGACTACCTGCACAGCGAGTGGGATCGCAAACCCGTCGGCTTCGTCAACTGGGGCGGCAACTCGGCGGGAACACGCGCCCAGGTCGCGCTGCGGGTCGTCGTGTCAGCACTCGGACTCGTCATGACCAAGGGCAACGTCGAGATCAACTTCCCGCAGAAGCAACTGACCGACGACGGCATCTTCGAGCCGAACGAGCAGCAGAGCGCCGTGGTCAAGGCTCAGCTCGACGAGATCGTGAAGCTGTCTGAAGCTTTGGCACCGCTTCGCGGATGACGAGCTTTGGCACCGCTTCGGAGTTGAGAGTCATTATTTCATTGCGGACCGAAACCGACCGCAATCGCTGAGAGGCTCTGATCAGAAGTTCACACCACCTCTGATCGGAGCCTTTCGATGTATTCACCGCAGCGCGACAATGAAGCAACCGGTATCGCCAACTACGTGGATCAGCACCTCGACGCGATCCGCGCCGCGGCATTCGGCCTCACGGAGGCGCAGCTGCGCGAAACCCCCTGTCGGAGCGAACTTTCCATCGGCGGCCTGATCAAGCACACCCTCGACGGCATGCGTGGCGCAATCGAGCGCCTCTCCGGTGAGGACGTCACGCCGACGGTCGACGCGGACGGCGTCGCCGACTACCTGGCCGGTTTCGTTGTGGGCGAGGACGAGTCGGTCGACGATCTGCTCAGCGACTTCGACAGCACACGCGAACAACTGCGTCGACTGATTCTGGCCAGCGATCCAGACGCCGACGCTATTGCGCCGCCCGCTCCCTGGTACGGCCAGTTCGAGCCGCAACCCATTCGGTTGCGCTACTTCCTCATTCACCTCATCGAGGAGTACGCGCGTCACGCGGGGCACGCCGACATCATCCGAGAGCAGATCGACGGCATGGCCGTACCCGCTCTGGTGATGACGCTCGAGGGCGTGCCCCCGAACCAGTTCTTCACACCATACGAGCCTGCCGCGGGGACCATCGGAGCGTGAAGGGTTGTCACCCAGGCTAGGTGCTCGTGGGCACCGGTGACTGTGATTCTCCACGGCTCGTCTCACATTTCAGTCCGCTGTCGCGACTACAGTTCATCCACCGCCACGGCGAAGCGCGGCACGCCGATGTCTGCCGAGCGTTGGGGATCCCCGAGACCGACAACGCGCACCACCTGGCCGCGATCCGGTCCGGCACCTGGCCCGCGAAGGTCACGTTGCCGAACACCCCTACGGCATAGCCTGTTCGTCGTGGGAAGTTCCCACGGCGCGCGGCGTGCGCGCCTCGGTCTGATCGGTTCACCGCCCGCTCACCCGAAACTAACACCGCCGCCCTACTTCGGGGCCATCGAACGGGGCGGCGGTGTTGTTTGTATGTCAGGTACCGAGGTCCGCCCAGTGATCAGGATGCTTCACCACATCAACGCGCACCTGATTGCCACTGTCGTTCAGCTCCAGGCAGTTTCGCACCCGGTCCGGCAAACCGCGCTGCGTGCATCGACACGACCACCCGAGCGTGCGCATCGCCCGGATAATCAGTTCGAGCTTGTTGATCGACTTGTAAATGTCACTCGCGGTGATCCCGAGGTCTGTGCTTCTAGCCTCGGGCTTTCATGCTGATTTCGTGTCGTAAACGAAGATTGGTGCCCTGACCTGGGATAATTCGACTTGCGAA
>NZ_LZTC01000042.1:0-7952 GCF_001665905.1 Gordonia sp. 852002-50395_SCH5434458 | reverse complement strand
TATGCGATCGTCGGCAGCGTCAGATGTGTATAAGAGACAGAGCCCCACCCCGCTGGTCGAGCTTGTCGAGACCACCTCAAAGATCGTTGCTCGCTGACCACCCGGGGCTCGGAGTCATAGGCGCCCACGGCTGCGCGCCCTGGCTCGCCGCCCGATTCGGTACCGACGCAGGAACATTCGACGCGCACGCCCGCTGGTCGGCAGTCGGAGTCGGATAGACCGCAGCAAAGTCGTAGCGCGACACGTACCACCCGCCGAAGACGTTGCCGCCAGGCGTCCGTTGCGATCCCCGCACTCTGACCGGCGGCGCGCTGGCCTGCTGCAGGAAGTCGATTTCAACCGGTCGCGGCGCATCAACCCGCGAGCTCCACGGCGACGCCCCGCTGCCGCTGCGCACCGACGAATACCCGTACCGGCACAACACAATTCGCGTCCCGTACGCACTGTCTTCTCGACGCAGGGCCGAGAAGAACACAGTCCCGACCGATGGCTTGGCATCCGACACCTTCGACGGATACACCGTGATCATCTGATCAATGTTCGACGGCGCCGCCTCGGAGAACCCCGGATACCCCCAGCTCGTCGACTGCGCGGCGTTCGCGATCTCGAACGATTCGACGAAGGCGCGAACAAACGTCCCCTCGGGGCCCGAGAGGTCGAGCGCACCACCCGAGATCCACCGGAACGTCGTGTTGAAGTCTGTCGGAACGTGGTCGCTGGGCGCGGGCGCCGCCGAGACTGCAGTCCCTGACTCGGTGGTCACTCCACATCCGACCAGCGCGAACAGAACGCACAGGGCGGCCGACATCGTTGCGATCACTCCGCGATGCTTCTGCGCCACGACGATCACCCCTTCGGCTTCGGCCTGGCCCCGGGTTGTCGGCTTAGTTGCAGGGTAGGCACCGTAACCGCCGCGCATGGGCAGTGCCGCGCATCAGAAAGGCGAAGATAGTGCAACAGAATGGAGTAGCTGAGGATTCCTAGGCCGCCAAACGAATCGATAGCCCGCTCCTCACCGCAGCGGCGGACCTACACCGTGTAGCCCCTTTGGAGGACACCCTTGCGAAGCCGAGCAAACCGTTTGCGAGAACCTCAGGGCAGCATGCGAGTCGTACACGTGCGAAATGCTTTCGACCGGCGGTTTCCGTGTTGACAACATTGGGGCCCTATGACAATCTGAGTGCAATTCTTAGCTGCCGCTAAGGCGAGTCCACACCGCTGTGGGCGCCCCCCTGATCAGAGCTCACCCGGAGGCCTCATGGCTACTGCATTTGCGCCCACAGTCAAAACCAGATTCTCCTCAAGGATGCGTATGGGCGCTGCGGCCGTGGCAGTCGCGTCCGCTGCCGCGTTCACTCCCGCAGTTGTGCATTCAGCACCCATCGCCGCCGCGGCGCCTGCGGCGCAGGTTGCATACATCACCAAGGGTGTTCCTTACGTCGTCAAGGCGTCTGCTGCACCCACGGCAGCGGCACAGCCCCTCAGCAACTGCCAACCGAACAACTTCGGCTGCTACCTCGTTGAAGGATTGAGGACCGCCGGCCAGCAGTTCAGGCAGGGTGCGGCCTACTGGACGCGGGGCGTAGCCAGCGTTGTCGGCACCGTCACTTACGTGACCACTGCAGCAACCGGGCAGGTCTTCAAGGCCATCGGTCTCAACCGTATCGGCTCGATCTTCACCTTCATCGCGAACACCATTGCGAGGATCACCAGGGTCGGTCCGTACGGCACGTAATCAGATGTGAAAAATACTCGTCAGTTCACGTGACCACGTGAACTGGCGAGTATTTTTATGTGGATTTCGCGATTTGTGCTCACCATGCGCCGAAACTTCGACGGCGCCCTAGTGCAGGGAACTAACTTCAGTGGGACTCTCCCCGCGTCGGTCGACTAATGACGGCTTGACCGACGGTTCTAAGGCGACCGACGAGAACACATCGACTACGAGCGACATCTTCAGGCGACGCAATCTCGTGATTGCAGGGGTAGCAGTGCTCGTCATCGTCGCGGCGTACTGCGTGTGGCTCATGTTTCAGGCGCAATCGGTCAAGAGCAACCTCGAACAGGCCCGAACGCTGTCGCAACAATCCAAAGACTCTCTGCTGCATGAAGACATGTCGTCCGCGTCGAAGCTGGCTGGTCAGGCGGAGCAGCACGCCCAGGACGCGAAAGACACCACCCACTCGGTGTCGTGGAGCGTGGCAGCAGCCGTCCCGTGGCTCGGCAGCCCGCTCAAGACCGGGCAACAGATATCCGACGTCGCCGCCGGCCTGACCTCCGAGGTCCTGAAGCCTGCAGCGCAGATGGGCGCCACCGTTGCGCCCGGTTCACTGCTCGCCGGCGGGCGCGTCGACGTCGCCAAATTGCGCGATGAAGCGCCCGAACTCACAAAGATTTCCGCTGCCGCAACCCGACTCGATAAAGACGCACAAGCGATACAGAATCCGCATTATGTCTCTGCTCTCGATACCGCACGGTCTCAGGTGCAATCGCAAACTGCCGACATAGCGACGCTGCTGAAGAATACTTCGATTGCGGCAAACATTGGCCCTGCAATGCTCGGCGCCGACGGTCCGCGGTCATACTTTATGGCATTCCAGACGAATGCCGAGGCGCGCGGCACAGGCGGCCTCCTGGGCGGATTCGGCATCTTGCGGTTCAACGACGGCAAACCGACAGTCGACGACCTGGGCGCCAACAGCGAGCTCAACAAGACGTTCACGCCGCTCTCCCTCGGGCCGGAGTACGAGGAACAGTACGGCTACACCAACCCGAGCACCGACTTCCGAAACAGCAATCAGAGCGCACACTTTCCCTACGCCGCGCAGATCTGGAAGTCGATGTGGAAGCAGCAGTCCGGCACAGACGTCGACGGCGTCATCGCCCTTGACCCCATTGCGCTGAGCTACATTCTTGGCGCCACTGGACCGGTCACGATGCCCGACGGCGAGGTGATCACCAAGGACAATGTCGTCGAGCTGACGGAGTCGACGGCGTATACCCGGTATCCAGATGACCAGGCTGCCCGTAAGCAGTATCTGCAGGGCATCGCAATCGAGGTGGTCAAGAAGGTGACCGGGCCCCTCGAGTCTCCACAGGAGGTGCTGCGCGCGCTCGGGCGCGGCGTCGGCGAACACCGGATCTCCGTGTGGAGCGCATCGCCCGACGAGCAGGAGCAACTCGAGCAGACCCCGCTTGCTAACACCGTTGCCAACGACCGTGCTCCGCACGCACAGTTCGTCGTCAACAATCTTGGCGGCAACAAGATGGACTACTACCTGACTCGCCAAATCGAGTACAGGGCAGAGGGTTGCACCCCCGGCACACGAAGGTCGACCGCGACCATTCGGCTGACCAACACGATCAAAGACACGTCGGGGCTACCCGACTATGTCGTGGGCAAGATGGGATTTCTACCGGGCTTGGCCTCGGGAGTTCCGCGCGGTTCGATGATCACCTCCGTGCGTCTCCTCGCCACTACCGGCGCCGAGGTCGTCAGTGTGAAGGTGAACGGCTCGCCCGTGCAGGTCATCGGTTCAACCGAACGCGGACACCCCACCTTTGAAGCCACGTTCGCCGTGCCACCCGGCGAGACCGCGGAATTGACGTTCGAACTGACCGAACCCAGCACGCCCGGCGAGGCACAGGTCCCGGTACAGCCTCTCATCGACAATCCGACTCCCAAGGTGTCGGTGCCCGAGTGCTCGGACTAGCGCATAACATCGCCGCAAGAATCCGCACCAACTAGCACTCACACCCGTCGAATAGTCCGAATGGACTGCGTGCCAGCACCGAAGCACCGGACCGATCAGAACGCACGAAATGCGTTGCCCGCTCACAACTGCGGCCTCCGACGTGATGGCGATGAGGCATCACATGTCGGTGCGTGTACATCCTGATGAGCAGCTTCCGAGGTTTCATCATGCAGTAGCTAGGCAGTGCATCGGTTTCGTATCTGTACTGCTCAGTGAACGCGATAATCACCATAGATAGCGGACAGCGTGTCTGGTCCGGACCGAGCGCGTAGACGCACAACGCTCCTGCGGCCGCACACGACGCAGGCGGGCAATCTAGTCGAACTTGCCGAACGCCCGAAAGTGGCTACTCCAGAATACGAGTGCATCCGTACTGAGGACGATAGCCAACTTTCAGGGATGGCACTCCTCTCGCCGATGCAGGACAAGACTCGCCGAACACCCACACACGAGCCATGTAACGGACCGCCACCCGAGGCATCAGCCGACAAAGGTGTCCAAGAGCGCTATTCGATAATCTCCACTCCGTCGCCACCCCTCTGTTCGAACCTCTTCGCAGCAATCAGGAAATGAACGTCGAGTTCTGTAGAACGTCCTTCTACCGGTCAACGCAGGCACCGATTGCGAACTAACGAGGAATCAGACACTATGACAACTTATGAACCCCGTAACTCTCTGGATCGTCAGCAACAAGCTGCACCGATCAGGCATGAAACGATGCGCACGTGGCATCAAGGCGATCAATTCACTTATCTACAGCAACGCACTCCCACCCGAAGTCACCATCGATAGCTCTGTGCGGCTCTGGCACCACGGACTTGGTGTCGTTATACACCCCGATACGACTATTGGCAGGGGCGTTCAGATTGCGCATCATGTGACGATCGGCGCTGGGTCTCCGCGAACCGGAACCACTTACGGGGTTGTTATTCAAGATGGAGTAAAGATCGCCGCTGGTGCCGTCATAGCTCCCCCCAAAAACACACAAATTACGATCGGGAAGCACTCAGTGATCGGAGCCAATTCAGTCGTACTACGGGATGTAGCCCCCGAATCGGTGATTGTCGGAGCACACCGAGTCGTCAAGTAGCAGCCAACTGCAGCCAACCCTAGGATCAGATCCCGAAAACTTCCCCGCCTACCACCCACGTAGCAATTGCGTTGAGAATGAATCTCGCATAATGATACTGACTCGCCGCGAACGCTTACCCGCAGTTCGGGGCGGGCCCAGTTGTTCAACCTCCGCGACCTCGAAGCCACAATCTAACCGGCAGCTCCCAGGCTCTCGTCCCACCATCAAACCCATCGACTCTCTTTGGCCAGTCAACACTGCTGCTCCATCCGAGGCAACTCAATCGTGCCTTGCTGCAGGCCAACCACCTATTCAGTCGAAACCTCTAAACCCTCGGACAGGGCGCGCTCGACAATGTGCGGCGGCGCGCTCCAGTCAGCTACAGCCCTTACGGCGGACCGCTGGGCCGGTGTTAATCGCTCGCTAATCTTCCTCGCAGGCACACCAGCCCACACTTCGAAGTCACCGATATCCCGAGTCACGACCGAGCCAGCTCCCACAACAGCACCCAACCCAATCCGTCTGCAACCCGGCAGGATCACTACGTTGGCTCCAATCCATACGTCAGGTTCAATTCGGCAGGCAGAGCGAGAAACATCAGACGACGGCCCGACATATCCGAGAACCGGGTTGTACCAATAGGCGTGCATCAGCGGGTTCTCAGTTGGATGCGCTGCGCCAAAACGACGCACATTAGGACCAATCGAACAATAGGCACCAACACTCGTCAACCTGTCAGCCATTCCAACGTCGAGAAGGGAGCCATAGGCGAAGTTGCCAATATCGACGCCATGATACCGGGACATTATCCTACGAAACGAAACCGACGTCATCTGCCCGCCCTCCAGTTTCAACACAAGACGAATCAGGAATCGTCGAAATGGTACTCGGCCATAACTTCTCACCAACAGACCACCCAATAGAGTTCGACGCATACGGATTCGAAAACTCACTCTTCGGTCAACCCTCCCTCAGTTAGGAACATCAAGTGTTTCGACGGACAGTGTTCTTCGCTAGTGGAACAACTATAAGACCGTATAAGTTCGAAACGAACACAACCCGGGACGTGACTATGGCCGAGAGTACTCATACAGGTACGAATAGACCCCGTTTGATGCTTCAGCGTAGTTCAAGACGACACCGAACACGCCGGCATCAGCACGTTCCAGCTGTTCGACCGCCGACACCGTGTCGGTAGTCTTGGTTGTACCAGATCTAACAACAAGTACCACGCCGTCGGCCAGCGCTGCTAAAACGGCCGAATCCGTGACGGGGAGTACGGGCGGCGAATCTATAATTATCCTTTCGTACTCCTCCTTCAGCGCCTCAAACAGACTCACAGCACGCGCACTGCCTAATAGCTCCGCCGGATTTGGAGGAACCTCACCACTGCAGAGCACACTTAGGGATTGCCATTCGGTATCCTGAATAGCGTCGCGCCAATCCAAGTTCGCGCTCAAGACCGTCGAAAGCCCTACACTCCCCGCCAGTCCGAATCGCTCGTCTATCGTGGGCCGTCGAAGGTCAGCATCGACAAGCAGGGTCTTCTTGCCGTCCTCAGCGCTCGCAATAGCCATACTGATCGCGGTTGTCGTTTTACCATCGCCGGGCCTTGGACTGGTTACTACAAGACAATGCGACGGAGTATCTACGACCACAAACGATAGATTCGTGCGCAGCTTCCTATACGCCTCCGCAGCTGCAGTTGCACCGAACGAATAATCCGGCCCGAACCGTCGCGAAGCGAGGGCTTCATCTGCTGGTATGACTGATAGAACGGAGAGCTCCATATCCTTAACATCGTCGGGAGTTCTCACCTTGTTGTCGAATCTACTCCGTATCACGACAATCAGAATTCCAACCAGGGCCCCGATTATGATTCCGAATACGACGTATCGCTTTCTGTTGGGCGAAACTGGCACAGATGTCGCAACCGCAGGTGAGACCACCGTGGCTTTAGCCAGAGCCTCGGAAGCGCCCGGAGGGCGTTCCAGCGAGTCAATACTGGACAACAGAGCTGCGCTAATTGAATTCGCAAGCATGGCAGCTTCAGCGCTATCTGGATCATAAACACTCACCTTGAACAAAACAGTTTCCGGAGTTGTTTTAACCTCTGCCATAGCCCTAAGCTCCGAGACGCTCTTTGAGGAACCAGAGTCTCTAATAGCTGCGCTAAGCACAGAGTCCGACAGAACGAGCTGCGCATAAGAACCAATTCGCTGCTGGGAAGCCAGTGATCCCTGATATGCCGCAGCCGTGTTAGCATCCGTGCCAGCAGTCACATATAGCGTTGCTGTCGAGCGATAGACCGGCGTCTCATTGAGACTGTACAAGAACGCTGAAGTACCCGCCACTAGCGCGCACATGGCCACTATCCACCAAGCGCGCACAACTAAAGAGAGCGAATTTGATACTCGTCGCAAAGCCAAATTGCGACTCGTCACCGAATCTGGATCTTCTATACGCATAGCCGTCATTCCGTTACCTCTCATTACCTTGCTCACAATTCGGCTCGCTTGAGGGTCTCGAGCGATGGCGCCCGCAATTCACCGCTGGCGTCCGAGCCATCCCAACCTCGCGGAAGGGCCACAGAGACGGCAAGCAGCGCGCCAAGTACGACAGAAGTGCTGGACGCGACCGGGAACGGTACAGCCCAAGATAGGGTAAGGAATCCAATAGCGCAGGAGATGAATGCGGCGCGTATACCACCCGCCTCCAGGGGCAACGATTTCCACATTAGCGTCACTATGGAAAGAGTATAGGTCGTGAAACCTACAAGACCTGTCTTCACAAGCAACCACAAGTAGAAGTTGTGCGCATAGTAAGCGGTGGCTGGCGAGCCTAGGTCGCGCGGAGGCTTGTAAGCGTATCCGAACCAGTGTCCGAACCAGAGACTATTTCCGCCAATAGCGCTTCGTAGATACTGTGTTTCGACCTCACGATACCTTATCGATGTATCACGGCTTAGACTTACCGACGAAAACCCCTCGACCACTCTGCCCTGATACGCATCATATATTGCCTTAAAACGAGCCAATGAGCGTATATCGGCTCTTCGAAGTTGAGCGGGCAATGCCTGGTCAGGGCCGCGGCGTGTCGTTGAGGTGAGACGCCCCTGGTCTCCG
>NZ_LZTC01000041.1:0-136911 GCF_001665905.1 Gordonia sp. 852002-50395_SCH5434458 | reverse complement strand
TGTCATCTTCTTCGTCATCCTCGTCGCCAGCGTCCCGTCGAGCTCGTACTGACGACCGCGAACTGACAACCACCGCGACACCGGAATGACCGACCCCGTGATGACCGAACGCGAGCCGGCCGACGGCGCCGCGTCGGACCCGCGCCCCGTGCATCCTCCGCGGGAGCGACTTTCCGCCCGCATCGAGCATGCGGTCCTCGGGACGGTCACCACGGTGTCGCGTCACCGCGTTGCCGGACCCGCGGTGGTTGTCGCCGCAGCGGTTGGCTGCTGTACCGCGATCTGGTTCGCCGATCCCACGACGCCGGGCGGGCCGTTGCCGATGTGTCCGACGAAGGCGTTGCTGCACATCGATTGTCCCGGCTGTGGTTCGCTACGTGCGATCTACTGGCTCATGCACGGCAACCTCGGAGAAGCGTTGCGGTACAACGCAGTCGGCGTCGTCGCCATCGCCTTGCTCGGGTGGGCGTTCGTCGCCTACTGCGTGGGTTTGTGGCGGGGCCGCCGGGTGCGCAGTTGGCAGCACCTGCGGTTCGCCCCGATCGTGACGCTGGTCGTCGTGGGCGTGTGGGTGGTGATCCGCAACATCCCCGTCGCGCCGTTCGACGCGCTGCGGGTCTGACCCACCGTTCGCCGCTGGTCCGACCCTCGGATCTACTCCGGCCGCTCGGATTCGGGCGCGTTCGCGAAGAGTTTCTCCGCGAAGAAGCCCTCCGGATCGTCGGTGGTGATCTGGTCGGCGCCACGTTCGACGAGCCGCGTGAACCTGGCCATCGACGACGCATCGGCGCGCGCGAGGGTGTAGACGTCGACCTCACGCTTCATCGCGTGGAATGCCGCGATCAGATCTGCGGCGCGGAGTACGAGTTCCTGGTCCAGATAGATGATTTCGGCGCGCGATGAGTCGCGGCAGGCGGTGAAGACGAAGCCGCGGAAATCCCCCGAGTGCAGTACACGGCCGATCGCGCCGCGGTGGCACGGGTCGTAGCCCACGTGGATGTCGGGCGCGGCGTCGCAGAGGGCGGTCACGGCGTCGGCGTCGCCGCACGAGAGGATCGCGTTGTCCGCGAAGGGTTCGACGGCCCGCGCGAAGATGCTGAGCGCCTCGTCGTCGAGGGCCGCTGCGTCTTCCTTGAAATCGAGTTGCAGCATTGCGTCGTCGGCTATCTCGATGCCGTCGAGCATGGTCGCGAGGTCTTCGAGGAGCACGACGCTGTCGTCCGTCGGGTCGCCGACATTGTCGGTCAACGTCAGTCCGCGCAGATACGCCGCAGAAGCGTGCGAGACGTCTCCGCGCCCCGTCGTCGAGTGCGCGAGGTCGCGATCGTGCAGCACCGCGAACCCACGCTCGGCATGGATGAGAAGGTCGACTTCGACGCTCGCACCGACCCGCATCGCCTCGACGATCCGCGATGCCGTGAACGGGGTGTCGGATGGTCGTCTCCGTGCCCGATGCCACTTGAGCCTGGTTCGACGGCCCGCGTGCGTGACCGCGATGGGTGGCGGGGCGGATGCGGCGGAGTATTCGGAGCTCGACATCGATGCCGACATTACGCCCGGCAGGGCATTGCCCGAATACCGTCCGCCGATGTGGAACGTGTTCTAGTTTGGTGGGCATGAGTCTGCGCGTGGTCGAGTGGTCGACCGGAACCGTCGGAAAGCATGCGATCGCCGGAATCGACGCCCACCCCGATCTGGAATTGGTCGGAGTGTGGGTATCCGATCCCGCGAAGGTCGGTCGAGATGCCGGTGAGTTGGCAGGCCTCGGGCGCGAACTCGGGGTCGTCGCGACGTCGGACGTCGACGAGCTGTTGGCTCTCGCTCCCGACTGCATCGTGCACACCGCGATGACAGACGATCGCGTCGTCGAGTCGATCAACGACCTGACCAGGTTTCTCGACGCGGGGATCAACGTGGTGTCGAGCGGGCCGGTCGTGCTGCAATTCCCGCACGGCATCCTGCCGGCGTCGATGGTCGAGCAGGTCGAGGCCGCGGCAGCCCGCGGAGGTGCAACGCTGCACGTCAACGGTATCGATCCGGGATTCGCCAACGACGTGCTGCCGCTGTCGATGACGAGCCTCGCGCAGCGTATCGACGAGGTCCGGTGCATGGAGATCGCCGACTACTCGACCTACTACCAACCCGTCGTTATGCGCGACCTGTTCGGATTCGGCCAACCGATGGACAGCACGCCGCTGCTGCTGACGCCGGGTGTGCTGTCGATGGCGTGGGGGAGTGTCGTCCGGCAGCTCGCGGCGGGCCTGGGCATCACGCTCGACGAACCGCTCGTCGAACGCGTCGAGCGGGTGGCTGCTGATCGTGACTACTCGACGGTGTCGGTCGAGATTCCGCAGGGCACGATGGCAGCACTGCGATTCGAGGTCGCGGGACAGGTCGACGGCACCGACCGGATCGTGCTCGAGCACGTCACTCGCACACATCCCGATCAGTGTCCGGAGTGGCCGAAGCCCGCGGAGGGTGACGGCTCGTACCGCATCGTCGTGTCCGGCGAACCGCAGATGCAGGTGGAGTTCACCCATCACGGGGAGAACGGCGATCACAACGTCTCGGGCATGATCGTGACGGCTATGCGTCTTGTCAACGCGGTTCCCGCTGTGGTCGCGGCGTCGGCCGGTCTTGCTACCGCGCTCGATCTGCCGCTCGTCACCGGGCGCGGACTCGTGGCGGGCCAGCCGAAGGCGGTCACAGTCGGCGCATAGCCGTAGTGGAAAAGCCTTCAGGAAAGCGGCCACGCGTGCACGGGTTCGCCCTCGTGCATCAACGTGACGTAGTCGGCGAGCATGCGGTGCAGCGCCGCGTCGCGACTCTCGCCCGCGGCCTCGCGTGCGGCCACCGCGCGACGTTGCCACACCGCTCCCGACTGGCGGGTGATGCAGCGCCCCTCGATCACGGACAGATACCGCGACCGCGCCTTGTCCGACACCCCGAACGAGCGAAGACCCGACTCGGCCAACGGCAGTAGGCGCCGAAGCGTGAGTTCGTCCGGGCGTATCCACCCGACGCTCGGCCAGTACAGCTGACTGTCGAAGCCCGACCGCGCGCCGGCGTGGAGGTTCTCCGCGGCGGCGTCGAACGACATCTGTGACCACAGGGGCAGATCCTGTTCGACGAGTCCGCGCACCACGCCGTAGTAGAAGGCCGCGTTGGCCATGGTGTCGACGACGGTCGGTCCTGCGGGCAACACCCTGTTCTCGACGCGCAGGTGTGCCTGGCCGTCGACGACGTCGTAGACGGGACGGTTCCAGCGGTAGACGGTTCCGTTGTGGAGCCGCAGTTCGTCGAGCGCCGGGATGCCTCCCGCGTCGAGTGTTGCGAGGGGATCCTCGTCGGACGACACGGGTAGCAGCGCGGGGAAGTAGCGGGTGTTCTCGTCGAAGAGGTCGAAGATGGTGTTGATCCAGCGCTCGCCGAACCACACCCGGGGCCGTACGCCCTGGTTCTTCAACTCGAGCGGTCGGGTGTCGGTTGCCTGCTCGAACACGGGGATGCGGCTCTCGTGCCACAGCGCGGTGTCGGCCAGGAACGGGGAATTGCCCGCCAAGGCGACCTGCACACCTGAAATCGCCTGTGCGGCATTCCAATGCGCAGCGAAGTCCTCAGGTGCGACCCGTAGATGTAGTTGCAGGGAGGTGCAGGCGGCCTCGGGGAGAATCGAATCCGTTGCGGTGTGCAGATGTTCGGCGTCGTGGTGCTCGTCGAGGGCGACCCCGGTGATGTCCAGCTCGATGTCCTCACCGCGTGCGTCGAAGATCTGTCGGTTCAACAGGTCGTAGCGCGGGTTGGCCGAAATCCAATGGTGTGCAAAGTGTTCGGCGCGCAGTGTGGGAAGCATGCCGATCATCACGAGATGGCTGTCGGTGGCTGCTGCCCGCTTCTCGGCCCGGTTGAGCGAGGTACGCAGAGCCTGCTCGAGAGAGATGGTGTCGTCAGTGGTGAAGGGGCGGGGCGAGACGTTGATCTCGATGTTGAACTGGCCGAGTTCGGTTTGGTAGTCGGGGTCGGCGATGGCGTCGAGGACCGCGGCGTTTGCCATCGCCGGATTCATCTCGGCGTCGACGAGGTTGAGCTCGACCTCCATGCCCAGCAGGGGTTCGGGGGGTGCGCCGTGATCGGTGAACAGTCCTTCGGAGAGCATGCGCGCGATCGCCTCGGTACCGCGCGAGACCTGGCGTCGGAAACGGACCCGGTCGGCTCCGGTGAACTTCTGATCGGGCACATCGGTTCCCATGCGGTCAATGGTGCCCGAACCGGGTGCTCGCGCACCGGCCATTCGGGTCAACACTGTCCGAGGGCACCGGGATCGGCGTCGACGCGGCGGGTGCATCATTGCGGGGTGCCTGCGCGAAAACCGATCGACCCCGCGGCCGCCCGCGCGGCGGTCCTCGCTGTCGCGCCCTGGTTGCGCGACGACACCCTGCCCGCACCCGGCCGAGCCGAACTCGCAGCTGCCGTGCGGCTGACCGCGCGCACCCTCGAAGACATCGCGCCGGGAAACTCCGTCGAGGTGCGGGTGCCTCCGTTCGTGGCGGTGCAGTGCATCGAGGGGCCGCGCCACACGCGAGGGACACCGCCCAACGTTGTCGAGACCGATCCGAGGTCGTGGCTGCTGCTGGCCGTCGGGGATGCCGATTTCGGCGACCTCGTCGCGCGCGGCGCGGTCGCCTCGTCGGGTAGCAGGGCCGACGAGGTGGCCACGTGGATGCCGCTCGTTCGGGTGTAGATGTGCGCGTGCGCTGGCTCACACGTGGAATAACCGCAGGTGCCACGCCGCTGCACAATTGGAAATCAGGAGCTACCGGCACGTAAACTTGCCGGTGGTTACCTTCGTCACGCGAAGCCCGTGCCGCCACGTTCAGCCCAGGGAGCCCGTCGTATGCCGGATCTTTCGATCACAAGCGCCAACCTGCTGGCTCCTACCCAGCATGCCTGTCCCGCACGGGACGCAATGGACGAACCCGAGAACGAGCCGCGCGAGGAGTGCGGCGTTTTTGGTGTCTGGGCACCAGGCGAAGACGTCGCCAAACTCAGCTACTACGGCCTGTACGCACTGCAGCACCGCGGCCAGGAAGCCGCGGGCATCGCGGTCGGCGACGGTTCGCAGGTCCTTGTCTTCAAGGATCTCGGTCTGGTCAGTCAGGTCTTCGACGAGCAGACGCTCGGCGCCATGGTCGGTCACGTCGCCATCGGCCACTGCCGCTATTCGACGACCGGCTCGACCACCTGGGAGAACTCGCAGCCGATCTTCCGCACCACAGACGCAGGCACCGGAGTTGCCCTGGGGCACAACGGAAACCTCGTCAACACGGCTGATCTGGCAAGTCGCGCCCGTGAGCTGGGAATCGCCAGCGGAGCCGCGACGTCGGATTCCGACATCGTCGGCGCGTTGCTGGCGCACGGCGCGGCCGACAGCAGCATCGAACAGGCCGCGATGGAACTCCTGCCGACGCTGCGCGGTGCGTTCTGCCTGACCTTCATGGACGAGCACACCCTGTACGCGGCTCGCGATCCACACGGTGTGCGACCGCTGTCGCTCGGCCGACTCGACAGGGGATGGGTCGTCGCATCCGAGACCGCGGCGCTCGACATCGTCGGCGCGTCGTTCGTCCGCGACATCGAACCCGGCGAACTGCTGGCCATCGACGCCGACGGTGTGCGCAGCACCCGCTTCGCAGAGCCGACGCCCCGCGGATGCGTCTTCGAGTACGTCTACCTCGCCCGTCCGGACAGCGTGATCCACGGACGGTCGGTGCATTCGACCCGCGTGGAGATCGGTCGGCGACTGGCCAGGGAGTTCCCTGCCGACGGCGACCTGGTGATCCCGGTGCCGGAGTCGGGTACGCCCGCGGCGGTCGGCTACGCCCAGGAATCGGGCATCCCCTACGGCCAGGGACTGATGAAGAACGCCTACGTCGGGCGCACGTTCATCCAGCCATCGCAGACCATTCGCCAACTCGGTATCCGCCTCAAGCTCAACCCGCTCAAGGAAGTGATCCGGGGCAAGCGGCTCGTCGTAGTCGACGATTCGATCGTCCGCGGCAACACCCAGCGCGCGCTGATCCGGATGCTGCGCGAAGCGGGCGCGGCCGAGATCCACGTACGCATCGCGTCGAGTCCGGTGCGGTGGCCCTGCTTCTACGGCATCGACTTCGCGTCGCCCGCGGAGTTGATCGCCAACGGCATGGAGTCCGAGGAGCACATGGTCGAGGGCGTGCGCCAGGCAATCGGTGCCGATTCGCTCGGCTACATCAGCATCGACGAGATGATCGCCGCGACCGACCAGCCGGCGTCGTCGCTGTGCGCGGCCTGCTTCGACGGCAACTATCCCATCGAACTCCCCAAGGAGACCTCGATGGGCAAGGCTGTCCTCGAGCAGATGCTCGCCAGCGCCGCAGGTGACGGCCGCGTCGATCCGCTGACAGTGCCGAACGACAACGCCAGCGCTGTCCTGCGGCCCTGAACTCATCCTCCTGCGACCGCGCTGCGGTGAACCTCACCCCGTGAGCCCCTCTGTGTGAACTGCTGCCTGTGGCGACTGCTTGCGCGCTCTCCGGTAGCGTGTGATCCGACCATCAGCGATTGCGAACAGGGGTGCGCGCCTACATGTCCGAGAAGGATTCGGTAGCCAACGAACCGAGTACGGGCGACTCGACGCCGACGGATGCCGGAGCGTCGTACGCGGCTGCTGGTGTCGACATCGACGCAGGTGAGCGCGCCGTCGAGCTGTTTGCTCCGCACGCAAAGCGCGCCACGCGACCCGAGGTGATGGGCGGACTGGGCGGGTTTGCCGGTTTGTTCGCACTCAAGGGCAACTACCGTGAGCCGGTCCTCGCTGCATCGAGCGACGGTGTGGGTACCAAACTCGCTGTCGCGCAGGCGGTCGGAAAGCACGACACCGTCGGACAAGACCTCGTCGCCATGTGCGTCGACGACCTCGTCGTGTGCGGTGCAGAGCCGCTGTTCCTGCAGGACTACATCGCCATCGGCAAGGTGATCCCGGAGGTCGTCGCAGAAATCGTCGCGGGCATCGCCGACGGCTGTGTGGCCGCCGGGTGTGCGCTGCTCGGCGGCGAGACGGCCGAGCACCCGGGACTGATGCTTCCCGATCATTACGACCTCTCGGCAACCGCTGTCGGGATCGTCGAGGCCGACGAACTGCTGTCGTCCGAACGTGTCCGCGCGGGCGACGTCGTGATCGCGATGGGGGCGTCGGGGCTGCACTCCAACGGATACTCACTCGCGCGCAAGGTGCTGCTCGAATGGGGCCATATGGATCTCAGTGGCCACGTGGAGGAGTTCGGGCGCACGCTGGGCGAGGAGCTCCTCGAACCGACCCGCATCTACGCGCGCGACTGCCTCGCACTGGCTGCGGAGACCGACGTGCGGATCTTCGCGCACATCACCGGCGGAGGACTCGCCGAGAACCTCTCACGCGTCATCCCCGACGGCCTGGTCGCCGAGCTCGAACGTGGAACCTGGACGCCCGCACCGATTTTCGCGCTCATCGCGCAGCGTGGCCGCGTCGAGCAGGCCGAGATGGAACGTACATTCAACATGGGTGTCGGGATGGTCGCCATCGTGGCGCCCGAGGACACCGACCGTGCGCTGGCAGTGCTGACCGCCCGCCACGTCGACAACTGGGTGCTCGGCTCGATCAAGCGTTCACCGGAACCGAAGAACCACGACGTCCCCAAGGTGACGGTCGTCGGAGAGCATCCCCGCTTCTAGAGCCTGGGAGTAAGCATCGTCGGTGATGCGCACGGGACTGCCGAGCGCATCACCGACGTGACTAAAAGGTCGTGCGGGTTACCGCAGGAGAAGGGACGCGTCAGGCGCGCTTCCACTCCTCCTCTTCGGCCCACTCGTCCACAGGATTCGGACGGTCCGCCGAATCGTCCGACCCCGACAGCTCGCGTTGCAAGCTGTCGAAGTCGGTGTGGGGAGTGGAGTACTTGAGCTGACGAGCAACCTTCGTCTGCTTTGCTTTCGCCCGGCCGCGGCCCATATGGGACCCCCTCGCACAATGACGGGGCGGCCAAACTAGTGGCGGCCCCGTTCTCTAGGTAGTGAATCTGTCGTGCTGACCAGTCTAGCGCGCCCAAACGGATTCTGTGGATTGCCCTGCCTATGCGCGAGCCAGCTTCTTGGTGGCTTCGCGGCGAACCTTGGGTGCGAGGTCGTCGTCGGCCAGCAACGCACGCAGTGAATCGCCGTCGGTCCCGGTGATCAGATGACGCACCCGCACACCGTGGTCGGGGCGGAAGACGACGCGGATGTCGTCGCCGGCGCCGACCGTGCCCGGGTGGAGAACCCGCAGGTAGGTGCCGACGTCTGTGCGGTCGAGGAACCGCTTGATCCACTGGGGTTCGTCAGCCCACGCGGCGAAGGTGCGGCACGGGATACGGGGAATCGTGGTTTCGAGGAGCAGCCCGTCGTCGCCGACGGCCCACTGTTCGCCGACCAGGGCGTCGGTCACGGGGAGGCCGGTGACCCGGAGGTTCTCGCCGAACCAGCCGTAAGGAAGTTCACGCCCGAGGGTCGTCGCCCACTCGTGTGCCTCCGCGTGGTCGTACGCGTAGACGGCCTGATCGAGTCCGCCGTGGTGTTTCTTGTCGCAGACGTGATCGGTGATGAGGCCTTCGTCGCCGACGGCCACCCTGCCCTGCTGGGGGTGTTTGTCGATCGCGCTCACTCCGACACGTCCCAGATCGACGTCGCGATCGGCGACGCAGACCGCCAGGACATGTCCGAGCAGTTCCTGCGGCTGATCGTTCGCCGATGCGCTCATCGGCCGCGCAGCTTGTCGATCGCGGCCCGTCCGGCCTGCACCCGGTCGTCGACCTTGATCGAGTCGGGATCGATGCGGGCGGGCAGTCCATCCCCGACCTCGAGCTCGACGTCGGGGCCGATTCCACTCTTGACCAGGGCCAGGGCGATCGGTCCGAGTTCGAAATGGTCGATGACGGTTCCGAGGCGTCCGACGGTGCGGCCGCCCGCGGTCACGGTGGCGCCCGGCTCGGGCTTGTCGTCGGCGCTGCCGTCGAGGTGTAGCAGGACGAGTCGTCGAGGTGGCTTGCCGAGATTGTGGACGCGTGCCACGGTCTCCTGGCCTCGATAGCAACCCTTGTCGAGATGGACGGCGCCGAACTCTTCCGGGCCGCCGATCCAGTTCAGCTCGTGGGGGATCGTTCGTTCGTCGGTGTCGATCCCGAGGCGGGGGTGCATGCCTGCGACGCGCAGCGCGTCGAATGCCCAGCTCCCGGCGGCACGTGCGCCGGCTTCGATCACGGTGTCCCACCAGCTCACGATCTGTGACTCGGGGACGACGAGGTCGACGACGGGCAGTACGCCTGATGCGTGCGGCCCCTCCGACAGCGGCGGCATGATGCGCCAGAAACCGAGCGGCTCTTCTTCGTGGTGGGCTTCGGGGAGGTCGCCCGCGGTGTACGGCGCGGCGTCGGGGTCGATGTCGAGGACTTCGGCGATCGGTCCGCGCAGCACGTCGGGGCCGATGAGGGTCAGCACCTTCATGTCGGGTCGGGCCGCGGGTGCGACGTCGGACCAGAAGATCATCTTGGTGAAGAAGTCGAGAAGCGGAGTTCCGCGATCGCCCTCGGTGTCGATCCAGGTGACCTCGTCGACGTCGGTGACGACGAAGTGGTCTTCGATGCGCCCGTTGATGTCGAGGGACAGCGACTCGGCGCTGAGTCGATCGGCGAGATGGCTCACATGCTGGCTGCTGATGTTGTGCAGCCAGGCGAGGCGATCGGAGCCGGGGACCTCGATCACCGCACGATCGGAGCGGTCGATGATGACGGCACCGCGCACGGCGGCTCGCTGTTCGCCGAGGGGATCGCCGTAATGCCACGCGAGCGTCGTCGACGAATCGTCTGCGGGAGAGTGCGGGTCAGCGACCGCGCCCTTGGTGGAATACCTGGTCAAGATCGGGGAGGGCGCCACCTCACTGATTCTACGCAGCGAACGCACTAGCCTCGTGGACTATGTCGCACTCGATCCTGATGACCCTCGACGGTGAGCGCCACGAGCCTGACGAACCGTTCCTGCACGCCGACGACCTCGCCGCGGTGCGTGGCGACGGCATCTTCGAGACGCTGCTCGTGCGCGGGGGCCGCGCGCGGTGCGTCGGACTGCACCTCGAGCGCCTCACGCGCAGTGCGGCGATGCTCGACCTCCCCGAGCCCGACGTCGACGCGTGGCGTGAGCTGATCGACGTCGCGGCCAAGCAGTGGACCGCCGATGCGCCACAGGGTGCCGAGGGCCTTGCGCGCCTGGTCTATTCGCGAGGCCGGGAGAGTGCGGGCGCGGACGGTCCGCCCACGGCGTATCTGACGGTGGGACCTGTCGCCGATCGGGTGACGGCGGTCCGACGCGACGGTGTCTCGGTTGTGACGCTCGACCGTGGCTATTCGATCGATGCAGCTGCGAGCTCGCCCTGGCAGCTCCTCGGAGCGAAGACGCTGAGTTATGCGACCAATATGGCGGCACTGCGCCACGCGACGGCACAGGGATTCGACGACGTCATCTACCTGAGCGCGGAGGGTGCGGTTCTCGAGGGTCCGCGTTCGACGGTCGTCGCCGTCTATGACAAGACGTTGGTCACGCCTCCCACCGAAGTCGGCATTCTTCCCGGGACCACGGCGAGGGCCACGTTCGCATTGGCCGAGAAGGAGGGCTGGCGCACCGAGACGCGAATTCTGCGGACCGCGGACCTGATTGCTGCGGATTCGTTTTGGCTCGTGAGTAGCGTCACGTTGGCGGCTCGGGTGACCGCACTTAATAGATACGTAACGCCCGTGGCGTCGAATACTGAGCAGTTCGCCGATTTGGTGGACCGTGCCATCTGCGATGACTCAGAATAGGCAGGTCGGCGGCTTTGCCTTGTTGATGTACTCGTCGAGACGCCGGCGACACTGTGAGACACGGCTCATAACTTCATCCTGACGACGGGACCTTTGGCTGCTTGTCCCCAGGATCGGCCCAGCGTAGCGTCGTCGACAACGAGCTACTACGTGGTGTCGTAGCAAGCTCGTGTTTTCGTACCAGGACGCGTCTCCCAGCCCGGGGGCGCGGCTATGAGATTCGAGACGCGATGAACGCTCTGGATTTGTCACGATGGCAGTTCGGAATCACGACTGTCTATCACTTCATTCTTGTTCCGCTGACCATCGGTCTTGCGCCGATGATCGCGATCATGCAAACGGTCTGGTACAAGACCGGGAATGAGCAGTGGCTGAGGGCCACGAAATTCTTCGGGAAGCTCTTCCTGATCAATTTCGCCCTCGGTGTCGCAACCGGCATCGTGCAGGAGTTTCAGTTCGGAATGAACTGGAGTGAATACAGCAGGTACGTCGCCGACGTCTTCGGTGCGCCGCTGGCACTCGAGGGGCTGATCGCCTTCTTCCTCGAATCGACGTTCCTCGGATTGTGGATCTTCGGCTGGAGTCGTTTGCCGCGGGCCATTCACCTCGCGACGATCTGGTTGGTCACGATCGGTGTGACCGCGTCGGCGTACTTCATCATCGCCGCGAACTCGTTCATGCAGCATCCTGTCGGCGTCGAGTGGAGCGACGAGCGGAATCGCCCCGCCATGAACAACTTCTGGGCTGTGATCACCAACAGCACGACTCTTGCCGCGTTCCCACACGTGATCGTGGGTGCGTGGTTGACCGCGGCAACCTTCGTCGCGGCCATCGGCGCGTGGTGGATGGCTCGAAACATGTGGCGCGCCAAGAAGTTGCGCGAGGCCATCAAGACCGGCGACACCTCCGACATGCCCAAGACCACGTCGCCCAGCCAGATCGACGCCACGCCAGAGGATCTGGAACGAGATGCACGACGTCTCTGGCGCCCGGTCACCCGGTTCGCGTGCTGGGTGGCGATCGTCTCGGGAGTACTGCTGATCATCACCGGCGACTACCAGGCGCAGATCATGTTCAAACAGCAGCCGATGAAGATGGCCGCCGCCGAATCACTGTGTGAGACACAGACGAATGCGGGCTTCTCCGTGCTCTCCATCGGTAGGCAGAACAACTGCGACAACATCGACCACGTGATCGAGATCCCCGGCATGTTGTCGTTCATGGCTACTCATCGCTTCAACCAGACCCTCCAGGGTGTCAACGAGTTGCAGCGGGAGTACACCGAGAAGCTGGCGGGCACTCCCGGCGTCCCACCGAATCAGAACTTCGCCCCGAACCTGTTCGTCACCTACTGGGGATTCCGCGCGATGATCACGTGGGCTCTCGGATCGGTCATCGTCGCGTTCGGCGGACTGTGGTTGACACGGAAGAAGAAGGTGATCAGCTCACGCAAATTCGGTTTGATTGCGCTGTGGATGATCCCAACTCCGTTCCTGGCCAACGCATCCGGTTGGATCTTCACCGAGATGGGACGCCAGCCGTGGGTGGTGGCGCCGAACTGGCAGGACAACCTCGACCCGACGCGAATACACATGCTGGTGCAGAACGGCGTCTCCAATCACACGGCCCCGATCGTCTGGGTGACGCTGATCGGCTTCACGCTCCTCTATGGCGCACTCGGCGTCGTCTGGTTCCTGTTGCAGCGCCGCTACATCATCGAGGGCCCCGGTCCACACGACGACGTCCCGCCGGTGCTCGACAACGATGTCACCGACCACGATGCGAATGGTCCCAAGCAACTGTCGTTCGCGTACTGAGGAGTGGGAGAGATGCTCGGAAACCTCTGGTTCATCATCGTCGCCATTCTGTTCGTCGGATACTTCGTCCTCGAAGGCTTCGACTTCGGTGTCGGCATGCTCATGCCGTTCCTGGGACGCAGTCATACCGGCGGCGACAGCAAGGTATCTGCTGACGACGACGCAGCCGACAACGACAAACGACGTCGCGTTCTGCTCAACACGATCGGGCCGGTGTGGGACGGCAACGAGGTCTGGCTGCTGACGGCGGGCGGCGCGCTGTTCGCCGCGTTCGGCGGGTGGTACGCGACCATGTTCTCGGCGCTGTACCTGCCGCTGTTCCTCATCCTGGTCGGCCTGATCGCCCGTGTCGTCTCGATCGAATGGCGCGGCAAGATTAACAATCCCAAGTGGCGGCAGTGGTGCGACATCGGTATCGGACTCGGCTCGTGGATTCCCGCCATTCTGTGGGGCGTCGCATTCGCCAATGTCGTTCGTGGTCTGCCGATCGACGAGGCGCATCAGTACACGGGCGGGTTCTTCAACCTTCTCAACCCCTACGGTCTCTTGGGTGGACTCACGACGCTGCTGGTGTTCCTCACCCACGGTGCGATCTTCCTCAGCCTCAAGACCGGTGGTGTGCTGGAAGAGGATTCGAAGAAGTACGCCAAGGTGCTCGCCATTCCGACGCTGGTCGTCGCGGCAGTCTTCCTGCTGTGGACTCAGTTCGCCTACGGCAACGGCTGGACGTGGATCCCGGTGTTGATCGCGGCCGTCGCAGCGGTTGTCATGGTGATCGCCACGCAGGCCGAGAGAGAGGGAATCGCGTTCACCGCCAACGCGATTGCCATCGCCGGTACGGTTGCCTCGCTCTTCGCGTGCCTGTTCCCGAATGTGCTGCCGTCGACGACCGATTCGGCGTTCAACCTGACCGTCGAGAACACGGCGTCGAGCGACTACACCCTCACGGTGATGACGATCGCCGCGGTGGTCGTCACCCCGATCGTGATCGCGTACCAGGCCTGGACGTACTGGGTGTTCCGCAAGCGGCTGTCGGTTGACCAGATCCCAGAGTCGATCGGGTTGTCGTCGCTGAAGGCGTGGGAGTAAGCCCGGTGGGCGCCCCGGCAGACAGCCGGGGTGGCCCAGCGGCCTCGGGCGCACAGCGTCGTGGGGGTCCGCCTCTCGATCCTCGCCTGCTCAAATATTCGCCGACGACCCGCCGCTACGTTGCGGTGACCGCGATCTCGGCGTCGATCACCACCGTCGCGATGCTCGTCGCCGCGGCGATGACGGCGTCGATCCTGTCGGAGATCATCGTCGATCCGGCGCGCAGGTCGATCTCGGCGCAATCGACGCATCTGTGGATCCTGGCCTGCGCGTTGGCGGTTCGCGTGATCATGTCGTACGCGCATGACCGGTATGCGCACCGCGCGTCGGCGTCGACCATTGCCGAGCTGCGCGCGCGTGCACTGCGTGTGTTGACCGATCCCGACCGCACCCCGACGCGAGAGTTGGTGCGGCGCAGGGAGCATGCGACGACGGTCTTGCTGCGCGGACTCGACGCCCTGGGGCCGTACCTGTCGGGCTACGTCCCGGCATTGATTGTGACCGTGCTGGTGACCCCGACCGTCGTGGTCGTGATCGCACTTGCCGATTGGCCGTCGGCGTTGATCATCATCATCACGTTGCCGCTCATTCCGTTGTTCATGATCCTCATCGGACTGATGACGCGGGATCGAACCGAGCGCAAGCTCAAGACGATGAGCACGTTGAATTCGCAAGTGCTCGACCTGATCGCGGGTCTGCCCACGTTGCGTGCGCTCAATCGTGCGCAGGCGCCCGCGGCGCGGGTTGCCGAGTTGGGGCGAGAACACAAGCGCAGCACCATGTCCGGGCTGCGGGTGGCGTTTCTCTCCGGTGGTGTTCTCGAGTTCTTGGCGACGCTGTGTGTCGCTCTGGTCGCGGTTGGCATCGGATTGCGGCTGGTGTTCGGCGATATGAGCCTCTACGCCGGTGTCTTCGCGCTCATCCTCGCGCCCGAGGCGTATCTGCCCCTACGCCAAGTGGGTGCGCAGTTCCACAACTCGGCCGACGGGGTCGCCGCGGCGGACGAGGTGCTCGAGCTGATCGATTCCGGCGATGTCACGGCACCGTCGACCTCTCGCCGGACGCGCACGTGCACTGTTGCGGGAGAACCGATCCGGCTTCTCGACGTCGGCGTCCACGGGCGTGATGGCTGGGCGCCCTACGGTCTGACCACCACCGTGGAACCCGGACAGTTCACGTTGTTCACCGGTCCTAACGGTGCGGGTAAGTCGACGGCCGTCGCGACGATGCTGGGCCTGATCGCACCCGACGACGGATCGGTGCTTGTCGGTTCGATCCCGGTCGCAGAACTCGAACCGACCGCGTACCACGAGCAGGTCATCTGGCTGCCCCAGCAGCCGGTCATCGTGCCCGGCACGGTCGCCGAGAATCTCGCGCTGTTCGGGCAGGTGCCGCCCGAATCATTCGAGACGGCTGCCGCGGCAACAGGATTCGACGTCGTCGTGGACTCCTTGCCGAACGGGCTCGACACCGAACTCGGGGCTGGTGGTGTCGGTCTGTCGGCCGGCCAGCGTCAACGACTGGCGTTGACACGTGCTTTGGCGTCGCCGGCGCCGCTGCTGTTGCTCGACGAACCGACAGCACACCTCGACGCGGCGTCGGAGGCATCGGTGCTCGGTGCGCTCGCTCGTCGCGCGTGGGCGGGCGACACCGTGGTCGTCGTCGCGCATCGTCCGGTTGCTCGTGCCTATGCCGACAGCATCGTCGAGTTTCCGGAGGTGATCGGCGTTGGCTGACAACAGGACCGGGTGGCGCAGCGATCCGCTTGTCCGTGCGCTGGGTTTCCTGGATCTGAAGTGGAAGCCGGTTGCGCGGTCGCTTCTGCTCGGAGTCGCCGGTGCGCTGTCGGCGTTGGGCTTGGCCGCACTGTCTGCGTGGCTGATCACGCGTGCCTGGCAGATGCCGCCTGTGTTGTTTCTGTCGGTCGCGATCACCGCGGTACGCGCACTGGGTATTTCGCGTGGTCTGTTCCGCTACCTGGAACGGCTGGCGACACACGATCTGGCGCTCGGCGGCATGGCGACGGCGCGGGAACGTCTCTACCTCGCGCTGGCCACCGGCTCGCCCGCGTACTCGGTCACGTTGCGGCGTGGTGATCTGCTCACCCGGACCGGCGACGACATCGACGAATTGGGTAACGCCCTGATCCGTGGGCTGATCCCGATCGGCGTCGGATTCACCACGTCGCTCGCGGCGATCATCATCATGGCGTTCGTATCCGGTTGGGCCGCAGTCGTGTTGGCGGTGGCGCTCATCGTCAGCGGAGTCGTGGCGCCGTGGCTCGCAGCGCGTGGGTCGGCGCGGGCCATCGCCGACAGTGCCGCCGCAACTACACGGGCTGCCGACACCGCGTCCACCGCACTCTGGCATGCGCCGGAACTCATCGTCGGGCGGCGTCGTGACGCGGTGTTGGCCGACGCCCGTGCCGCGGACGAGGATGCCATCGCTGCTGCCGATCGTGGTGTCCGGGTGCAATCACTCGCAGCAGCGGCCACACCGCTTGCGCTGGGGGTGTCGCTGCTGGCTGGCTGCCTGATCGGTATCCACCTGGCGTCGTCGACGTCCGGTTCCCTCGCCGACGTCGCGAGCGGCCACGGACTGACCCCGATGATCCTCGGCGTGCTGATTCTGTTGCCGCTCTCCGCATTCGAATCGACGGCACCGCTGACCGAGGCGGGCATCCAACTGGAGCGCAGCCGCCAGAGCGCGGCGCGTGTGATGGCGCTGGTCGACGGTGCCCGCGCTGAAGGTGCCGACGTCGACCGTGCTCACGTGGACGTTACGGGGGACGCTGCCGACGACATCGACGTGCCGGTACACGTTGGGCCGGTGACGATGCAGCTCGATCAGCTGAGGTGGGGGTGGCCCGCCACGTCCGACGCCACACCGCCGACGCTCGGCCCTGAACAGGGCATCTCCCAGGTGCTGCCGCCGGGATCGCGACTTGCCGTTGTCGGGCCGAGCGGCATCGGGAAGTCGACGCTCCTGCTGACCATCGCCGGTCTGCTCGAGCCGCGTGCCGGTTCGGTGAGTGCCACCGATCAGGACGGTACTCCTGTCGCATTGCGCTCGGCCGCATGCTATTTCGCCGAGGAGGCTCACATCTTCTCGACGACGCTCGGTGAGAACCTGCGCGTGGCGCGCGGCGACGTGACCGACGACGAGATGCGCGCGGCGCTGGGCGCCGTCGGACTCGGTGAGTGGGTGGCCGGTCTACCCGATGGCCTCGACACGGTACTGACCGGTGGGGCGGAGGCGATCAGCGGTGGGCAGCGTCGTCGACTATTGCTTGCCCGCGCACTGCTGCACCGGGCACCGGTGGTGCTGCTCGACGAGCCGACCGAACACCTCGACGCCGCAGACGCCGAGCAGTTGCTCGCCCGACTGCTGACGCCGGTGGGGGGCATGTTCGGACCCGATCGCACTGTGGTGGTCGTGACGCATCAGCCGCCGCGCGCGGAGTCTGCTGACTTCGTGCGGATCGAATGGGAACCGGTCGGCTCCCAGTAGGTTGGCAATTCTCGGTAGGCGATTGCTCAGTAGGGCGGCGGGTTCTCGTCGTTCCAGCGCTTTTCGGCACGTTCGAGTCGACGACGTTTGGCGTCGTGTGCGGCGTTGATTCGTCGATTGGCCGGGTGATCGGGTGGTTTCAGCCTGCGCAGGCCTCGGAAGAGGTTGAAGCCGGTGAACGCATTGCCGACGAAGGTGTGCCCGGTGGGGGAGACGAACAGAGTTGTCCCCATCACGGTCTGCAGGTCGCGCCAGTTGCCGAAGGTCTTGATCCTGTGGTGAAACCTGCACAGCGGCTTGAGGTTTGCCGCTACGGTGGCGCCTCCAGCCTGCGGATTGCTGCGGTTGAAAGCCTCGCCGTGGTCGACGTCGGCGCGCCACACCGGGTTGCTGCACCCGGGGAATGTGCAGCACAGCTCACCCGAGCGGATCAGCGCGTCGAGCTTCTTGCTCGGCGTGTACCGCAGTGCCGATGAGGCGGCACGCTCGTTGATCGTCGCGGGGTCGAGGAAGTCGATCCCGGCATCCGTGAGTAGTTTTCGAATCGTCTCCGCATCGACGACGCCATGTCCGTCGATGAATCCCGGCTTGTCGTCGTCGCCATTGATGGTCGACTCGTTGACGACGACGTGGATGATCGCCCTCGGCGACGGCGGAATCATCTGTGCCGGTGCGGCGGCTTGGTCGGGCAGGTCGTCGGTTGGTTCGCTTACCGCCTCCGAGAGGTCGTCAGACAGCGCGCAGGCCTCGCACCTACACGTGAGGTGGCTCTCGCCGTGCGCGAAGGCGGTCAGGGCGTCGGCTCGACGTTGTGCGTGAGTGCGCGGGTCGGCGTCGTGAACAGCACGGGCCATCGCGTTGAGCCGAGCGTCGATCATGACACCGGACTCGATGGGAAGCGTCCCGCTGATACGGGACTGTCCCGGCTGGTGCCGGTCGGGCCGTACCTGCACGTCGCGGTCGTGTTCGACGAGCTCGCGCTGCCGTTTGACCGCGGGAGGGTCGAGTTGTGCGACGACGCTGTCGACGAGTGCCTTGAGGCGAGTCGTCGACATTTTGTTGCGCGCCAGCAGTGCCGAGGCGATTCGGGCGTCGACGTCGGCGATGGTGTCGGGTCCGCAAAGGGCGGTGCGCGAAAGGACGATGAGGAATTGGGACAAGTCGAGACGTCCGCACGCCAGTACCGAGCCGGTGAGCGGTAGGCGATAGCGGACGGCATGCCCCGCGGTAATCAGCTCACGCGCCTTGGCGGGCGAGACCGAGAGGACCGCGCCGACGTCGGCGATGGTGCGCTCGAGTCCGTCCGGGCCGAACCGGGCGCGCGGATTACCGCCGGATCTGGCCAGCGTCGCCAGCGCGTGCAGATCCTCCGGGGAATCAGCGGGGCCGGGGTGCGCTTCGCCGATCTCTGAGCCGTAGTCTTCCTCGTGCTCTTCGTGAATCAGGCTGATAGCCTGCAGCATTCGATAATCGGCGCTGGCGCGAACGGACGCGCAATGCGCGATGATCTCGACCAGGTCGGTCTTCGACAGTTCTTCGTCCTCGCACATCTGCTCGACGATCGGCGGCATCGTCGGCGCGCCAAAGCGCTCGGGATCCGACGACGCGCCGGGCGCGCCCGCGCCGGCGTCGAGAGTGGTTTCCAAGGACATGAACCAAACATACATTCGAGGTCTGACAAGAATTCTGAACGCAGATCCGACCTCGGCATACGCAGCGAAAAATGCGTTGCGGGCATGTTGTTGCGGGCGTACTTTCGGTCGTACACGAGAAAGGAGGTGGTCTGAAGTTGTATGACATACGGACACGTGAGGTGGCCATCCGCTAACGGCGGACCGCCTGTGACTTAAGCAGTTTCGCCCGTTGGCGAATACCAGATGGTCACCCGACCCCCGCATCCGGCCGTCCGGCCGATGTGCCCGTGCATGACGGGTGATGCGGGGGTCGTTCCATGTCTCGGGCTGTTCCGTGTCTGGGTTCTTTCGCGGCCTGAGGTAGTGCGGCAGCCTCGGCCTGTCGGGCAATTCCGACAACGAGTAGTGCATTACGCATGCGGCCGCCGAGTCCGGGGAGTGAACTTCGTGTCAGTAGCACACCCGTTACCCGTGATTCGTGACAGCCAGGAGGCCGATGATGAGAACAACCAGCGCGGTCAGATCTCTCCACGCGCGCATGCACGAGTCGTCGAATCGCACTGCCGCGGTGCGCAGCCGCTATCTCACCACCGAGGATCCGGAGTGGACCAACGACGGGCCGACCAATTGGATCATCGGGACGGTGGAGAACCTCGGCTACAGCCGACTCGGTATCGCAGGTGCCGCATCTGGCCACCTTGTCTTGCACAATGACGGCCTCGCCGACCTGGCGATCCTCTCCGCCCCCGGCGTCTGCGGGACCGCCGATGCGCTATTCACCTATTTGCCGCGCGGCACGTCGCGCATCCTGCCCGACACCGAGTTCCACATCCTGCAGGGTGAGCGTCGAGGCGGGCGCCCGGTGCTGGTGGGAGAGATCATCGACGACGGCCCGCTCGCGCTCCAGTTCTTCTTCGACGGCCCGCCGCCGCAACTGCGTGGGTGATCAGGCAGCCAATTCGACGATCAGCTGGCAGCCGCGGCACAGCTCGCGGGGTGCGCTGACTATCCGACGAAACGACGCAGCTTCGCGGACAGGCGCGGCGTGAGGTCGCCGTCGGAGTCGACGCGCTCTTCGACGTAGGCGAGGTCGCCGTCGGGAACGATGCCGTAGAGGCGCTTGGCGTTGCCGGCGGGGGCGCTGGTCTCCGAGCGCACGACGGCGTCGGTGGTGAGATTCCACGACGTCTGATTCAGCGGCCGGCCGTAGAACAGCTCGACCCATCCCACGGCATGGGCGAGGAGAAGTTCGATGGAGTCGTCCTCGGTGATCCGCCAATAGCCGGTCTCACGCTGGTCGGGACGCAGGAAGTTGGCGTCCTCGTCGATGACCCAGGAGCGCGACTCCCAGTTCAGGAAGTTCTGCCCGTCATGACTGACGACGATCTGCTGTGCGAAGTGGTAGTCGGTGTGGGTGACGGGATCGTGTCCCTCGCCCTCGCCACGCCACACTCCCACGAGCGGTAGTAGCGCGAGAAGTCCCTGGTGGAGGTCCGCACCGAGCCGCAGGTTGGCGGTATCGGCCTTCAGCGGCAGATCGTCCCACGCGGGTACGTTGCGTTCGCGGCTGCCTGACTCGGCAGCGCGCGAATCGGCCTGGCTGATCGCCTCGTCGCCTGATCTACGGGCGGCGACGGCGTCGTCGGGCTGTGCGTCCTCCGGGGAGGTCACGATTCGTCTGTGACCAGTCGGTAGAGCACGTACAGCGCAAACCAGGTGATCAGGACGGCCGCGAGGACCAGCAAGATTTCGAAGAAGATGACCACGGTTAGATTCTAACTCCGATGCGCGGGCGGTAGTTCACTGAGGTCGACCACACTCGGCTGTGTCGCTTGGCGCCCGCGCCGTCGAGTCGGATCACTGTGCCGTGCCGCGTCCGCCCTGGGCCGCAGACGGTGTTGATGGTGGGTCGGCTCCGACCATGGCCCACGCGGCGACGGCGCTATGGGGCCGGTTGCCGCGCAAGCCATGCGCGAACGGCCGCCGTCACCGCAGAAGGGTCTTCGACGGGCGTGAGGTGTCCGACGTCGTCGAGCACGACGACCCCCGGGTGATCTGGGAATCTGGACTGGAGTTCATAGGCCTGCCCGAGCGGTATCCACGGATCATCCCGACCCCAGCCGATACGAACCGGGCTGCGTGTGGCTTCCAGTCGATTTGCCACTGGGCGGGTGTCCGCTGCGCTGAGTGCTGTGATCTGCCGGTAGAACGCCGCCTGTCCGACGGGGCCGAGCCACTGGGAGGCGAGCGCCTCGACGTCTTCGTCGGGTAACGGCCGAAAGGCTGCTGCGGCAATGTATTCCTTGACCAGTGCCGCATGTAGATGTGCTGGGAGCTGCTCGAAGACATGTGCGTTCTCGGCAACCAGCCGGAAGAAGGGCGACCCCCACGGGTCCAGGGTGACGACGTCCCAGAGGAACACGTCTGCGTACTCGACGCCGTTGAGCAGATGTGCGCGGAGTGCGACGGCGCCTCCGATGTCGTGCGCAATGACATGTGGCCGCTGCAATCCCCACAACTCGATGAGCGAGCCCAGTCGTACGGCTTGCGCGGCCAAGTCGGTCGTGACTGCCGCGCTCTTCTCCGACTCGCCATAGCCGGGCATGTCCCAGAGAAAAACTCGGTAGTCGCGACTCAAGTCGGTGGCAACACTGGTCCAGACCTGAGACGACCATGGCGTGCCGTGGCACAGCACGATGTCGCCCGCCGAGGCCGTTGGGGGCTCGAGAATCCTTGTCGCGATAGAGGTTTCGTCCACGGTGATGATCGAAGCGGTTGGCAGCGGATCGTGTGTCATCATGGCGACACGCTAAAACCTCAGGTTGACCTGAGGTCAAGACGGAAGGTCGTACGGAAAGTGAAGATCGGAGAGGCTTCCAGGCGAGTTGGCGTCGACGACCACGTGCTACGCCACTGGCACGACCTCGGTGTGGTCGTACCCGATCGCGCAGCGTCGGGCCACCGTTTGTACACGGAGGAGCACATTCGTCGCATCCGCATAGTTCAGGCCTGCCAGAGCGTCGGCATGAGTCTTGCCGAGATCCGGCTGGTGCTGCACCGCGACGAAGAAGGTCGTACGGAACTGATCGAGCAGAAGCTCCGATGGATACGTTCACAACGCGCCCAGCTGGCGGACGCGGAGAGTTTCCTCGAACACGTCATCGGTTGCAGGCATGATCTGCTCAGCCGGTGCCCCGACTGCACGCGGTACGCATCGACCTATCCGCCGAACAAACAGGCCCGGCCACCCTGCGGGTGACCGGGCCTGCTCTGCGAATCAGCAGCCTCAAAAGCGTTGCGCTACTTCAGAACTGCGCTACTTCGAGATTGCGACTCTTTTGTCTACTTCGAGACGGTGATGTCCTTGTCGTGAACGCCGGGGCCCTCGGGGCTGACGGTCACGTCGCCGTTGCCGACCGACGAGAGGGCGCGCAGCGTCCAGGTGCCGGGGGCGGCGAAGAAGCGGAAGTCGCCGGTGGGGCTTGCGACGACCTCGGCGGTGAACTCACCGGTCGAGTCGAGCAGTCGCACGAACGCGCCCGCAACCGGGTTACCGGATGCGTCGGTGACCTGTCCGGTCAGGACGGTCTCCTTCTCGACGTCGACGCCCGCGGGCAACTTCTGTCCCTGCTTGGGTGCAGCACACATACTTACTTTCCTTCTCCCAGTTCAACCGGAACGCCGACCAGCGAACCGTATTCGGTCCAGCTGCCGTCGTAGTTCTTCACATTCGTCTGTCCGAGCAGCTCCTGCAGCACGAACCAGGTGTGGCTCGAGCGCTCACCGATACGGCAGTACGCGATGGTCTCCTTCGAGCCGTCGAGGCCCGCTTCCTTGTACAGCTCGGCGAGGTCGTCGTCGGACTTGAAGGTGCCGTCTTCGTTGGCAGCCTTGCTCCACGGCACGTTGATGGCGCCGGGGATGTGGCCGGGACGCTGGCTCTGCTCCTGCGGGAGGTGCGCGGGAGCCAGGATCTTGCCGGAGAACTCGTCAGGGCTACGCACGTCGACGAGGTTCTTCACGCCGATGGCGTCGACGACCTCGTCGCGGAAGGCGCGGATCGAGTTGTCGGGATCGGCAGCCTTGTACTCGGTCGCGGGACGCGAGACGGCGTCGGTCGACAGCGGGCGGCCGTCGAGCTCCCACTTCTTGCGTCCACCGTCGAGCAGCTTGACGTCCTGGTGGCCGTAGAGCTTGAAGTACCAGTACGCGTAAGCGGCGAACCAGTTGTTGTTGCCGCCGTAGAGGACGACGGTGTCGTCGTTGGAGATGCCGCGCTCGCTGAGCAGCGCGGAGAACTGCTCGCGGTCGACGAAGTCGCGACGGACCGGATCCTGCAGATCGGTCTTCCAGTCGAGCTTGACGGCGCCTTCGATGTGGCCGCCGTCGTAAGCGCTGGTGTCCTCGTCGACCTCGACGAAGACGACCTTGTCGTTGTTCAGGTTCTGCTCAGCCCAATCAGCGCTGACCAGGACGTCGGAACGTGCCATGTCTGGTTCCTTCCAGAGGTGGGATTTCTCGGTAAGTGTGTCCGGTCACCGGAGTGATGAGAATGGGCCGGACGTCGGTCGAATGACGGTCGAACGATGACGGCGGCATCTGAGGAGATGCGGACTTGCGATGTCACGAGCGCGCACACTGCACACACCGGCCGTCACCTGTGGTGAGCGTGCCGAGGTGGCGCGATCACCGGACTAGAGACAGCAACAGTCGGCGACGCGACAGAAGTCGATCGCCCGCCGACGGGTGAGCAGAAGCTCACGGCGCAGTTGCATGCCAACGAGGGTACAACAGCCACCCCGTGACACTTCAATAGCGGCCCCCGTGATTTCGACTGCGACGACGAGTTGCGCTGGCGCGCGGCGGCGGAGTTACGCTCGCGCGCTGAATGCCGACGGTGGTCAGAAGTCTCTCGGGCGAAGATCGCGCGGACCGGTGTCGGCGACGAGGAGTACGTCGCTTCCCTCGCTGTGCGCACCCGTGGCAGTGATGCCCCACGGTAGGGGGAGGGGTGGCAGCGTCGTCGAAAATCGTTGCAGCACTTGGGCGCGCAGCGCCGCGTTGTCGGGGCCGTCGAGTTCGGGAGCGCTCTCGTGTTCTTCCGGGCCGTCGTAGAAGTCGGTGGCCTGCAGGTGTAGCCGACCGTCGCGGATCGAGAGGTCGACGCTCACGCTCACCTTTGCTTTGCGACCCCGATATTCCGACGCCGACGGGGTGTCCGCGGGGACGGGCGTGGTCTCGGGTCCTGCGGAGGGCAGAGGACTATCGGATGGGGGCAGGGCGACGGTTCCGGTCAGCAGCACCCCGGATGATCGGTGCAGCAGGCCGTCCTGCGGGCCACCGCCGCCTGCCTTGCCCTCGGGAGCGGGAGTGTTCACCGTGAGGTCGAGGATGCCCAGGAATCGGCCGAGATTGACCGAGTCCAGCCGTGTATACGCGTCGACCGACTCGGTGTGCATCGTGTCCGACGGCCCGATGTTCCACCCGTCGGGCACAGACAGCGTCCCGAGACGGGCGCCGAGTTCTGCGGTACACCCGCGTCGGATCTGGCAGCCGGCCACCGCGACGCCGCGCGCGGTGATGGTCGCACCGGAGAACTCGCCGCGTGACGCGTGTGTCACGTAGGGGAATCCGCTGAGCGTGACCTCGGGATCGAAGGTGATCTGCGGCGAGGCCTGCAACGATCGCGACAGGCGGTACTCGCCGCGCGCGGCGGCGCCGAGATCGGCGAGAAACGCCCCGACCAGCACTACGACGACGACACAGACGCCGACGATGAGTGCGCGACGGGCGCGGAATGTGCCGCGCTCGTGGCTGCCCGACGCAGTTGCGCCACCCCCGTCGGCTGCCTTGTTAACAGCAGAACCCGACATTGGCGCTATTCTGTCATCTATCGCGCACACGGTGGTAAGCCGACGTAAACAATGAGGTTCGTTCGTGTGTGATGCTGACGTCCCGGCGAACTTCTGCCCGGCGGTCGCAGTAGTAGTGGTGGAGTTCAGGGCGGGAAGACGAGATCGGAGTATCACGTGGATCTCTTGTTATTGACAGCCGATCCGAATCCGGAGGCGGTGCTGCCATCCCTGTCGCTGCTCGCGCACACGGTCCGTGTGGCACCCACCGAGGTGTCGTCGCTGATGGAGGCCAGTAACGCCGACATCGCCATCGTCGACGCGAGAACAGACCTCGCCGCGGCACGCGGATTGTGCAGACTCCTCGGCAGCACCGGCTCAGCCGTGCCGGTGGCTGCGGTGCTGACCGAAGGCGGGCTCGTCGCGGTCAACGCCGACTGGGGCCTCGACGAATTCCTCCTCCCGGCGACCGGACCAGCCGAACTCGACGCGCGGCTTCGGCTTCTGGTCGTTCGTACCCGTGGGGTGGGCACGGAGGAGGCGTCCGGCAAGGTCACGCTGGGTGAACTCGTGATCGACGAGGGCACGTACACCGCTCGACTGCGAGGGCGCCCGCTCGACCTCACCTACAAGGAGTTCGAACTCCTCAAGTACCTCGCGCAGAACGCGGGCAGGGTGTTCACCCGCGCACAACTACTGCAAGAGGTGTGGGGTTACGACTTCTTCGGCGGCACGCGAACGGTCGACGTCCACGTCCGACGCCTGCGCGCCAAACTCGGCAGCGAGCACGAGTCGCTCATCGGGACCGTGCGCAACGTCGGATATAAAGCAGTACGTCCGACGCGCGGTCGCGGCGCAGGCTCCGGAGCGGCCAGCGACTACCCGGTCGACGATGACATTGCCGACGATGACATTGCCGATGACGGTCTGTCCGACAGCGATATTGCTGAGAATGCAGATCTCGATGACGACCTCGACGGTGGGGACGTGAATGAGGACGCCAGGTCTGCGGGCGACTCCTTCGACGCCTCGGGATTCGGTGAGGAGTTCAGTGCCAGCGGAAGCTGACGCGATCGGAGACACCCCGGTCGTCACCGATCGACTCGACGCCGCCGGTGTCGCGCACGCACGCCGACTGGTGGCCGACGCGACCAGCGCCGACGATGTCGGCCCGCTGTCCGAGCAGTCCGTCCTGTCCATCGACGACGCCGCCGGATCTCACGCGGAGTCGGGCGTGCGTCACGTCGTCTCGACGGCCGGCTACGCCAACATCACCCCCGGACGCGAGGGGGAGCCCTCGATGATCGAGGGGGTCGTCGACCCGGCCCTGCGCCGCCGCGGGCACGGGAAGGCCCTGTTCGACGCAGCATTCGACGCCGCGCGCGCTGTCTCGAATCCCGACGGCCCGACGCCCCGCGCCTGGGCGCACGGCGATCTCCTCGGCGCGCAGGCGCTCGCGGCGAGCATGGGCCTGCACAAGCAGCGGGAGCTGCTACAACTGCGCCGCGACGTCGCAGCCGACGGGTCTGATCTACCACCGCTGGTCGTCGACCCGTCGATCGAGCTGCGCACCTACGCCGGACCCGCCGACGACGCGGAGATCCTCCGGGTCAACAACGCCGCGTTCGCGTGGCACCCGGAGCAGGGCGGATGGTCGTCGGAGCAGATCACCGAACGGACATCGGCCGAGTGGTTCGACCCGGCCGGGCTGTTCCTCGCCTACGACGTCGACGACCCGACGACGCTGCTCGGCTTCCACTGGACCAAGCAGCAGGACGCCGATCTCGGCGAGGTCTACATCGTCGGGGTCGACCCGGCGGCTCAGGGCCGTGGCCTGGGCCGGATGCTCACGCTGGCCGGGCTTCACTACTTTGCCGACCGTCGGATCGGGACTGTGATGCTGTACGTCGAAGGCGACAACACCGCAGCCCTACACACCTACGAGAGGCTCGGGTTTGCCCGATACGCCGTCGACGTCGCGTACGGCTGAGTCGGGCAGGACCGGGTCGAGTCGGCTGCGCCGAGCGCTGACGATCATCGGTTGCCTGCTGGCCGCGGTCGGTCTTCTCGGGGCCGTTGCGCATGCTGTGCCATTCGTCAGCAACACCTGGGCACGATTGGCCGCGGGCACCCCGATCCTGATCGTGATCGGGATCGTCGGTCTGGTGGTGTTGCTCGCGTCGCGGGCATGGATGTGTGCTGTCGTCGCTGCAGTCGTCGTCGCCATCGGGATCGGCACACAGGTACCGCTCTTCGTCGGGACCGACGAAGCGCGCGCGGCGTCGGACATCACCGTCATGCAGGCGAACATCTATCTCGGACAGGCCGACGCCGCGTCGGTGGTGCGGGAGATACGCGACAATCGCGTCGACATCGCCACCGTCGTCGAACTCACCGACGACGCGATCGGCAAGCTCGACGCCGCCGGAATCGCCAGTGCGCTGCCGTATCGGTTCGTGGTTCCGAGGCGGGGTGGGGGCGGGGCCGGCATCTACTCGCGCTACCCGTTGACCGACGAGTTCCGCATCGGCAAGATGGCGATGGCCAATCTGCGGGCCGTCGTCGACCTGCCGGGTGTCGGGCGTCGCGCCATCTATGCGCTTCATCCCATACCGCCGTGGCCGGAGCCGGCGTGGCGGTGGGCGTACGAGGTCGATCTGCTGTCCTCGACGCTGGGTGAGGAGCGACTCCCGCTGATCCTCGGCGCCGATTTCAACTCGACCTACGATCACGCACGCTTTCGGCGGTTGCTCGCGCAACCGCCGGGTCTCGTCGACGCCGCTGACCACCTCGGGGCGGGGATCGTCGCAACGTATCCCGCCAACAGGCGCTTTCCGCCCGTGCTCGCTCTCGATCGGGTGATGACGCGCGGCGGTCCGATGCCGACGAGCTTTCGTCGAGTCGAGTTGCCCGGTTCCGACCACACCGGCGTGATCGCCACGGTCAGGCCCTGACCTCGTCCGCGGCGGTGCCCGACAGGCGCATGGTATCGCGGTTAGGCTACCCTTACGCGGAGTGATTTTGAGGGGAGCGCATCTCGCGATGTTTCAATCCGCCACGAGCCGGACTCGACTGACGATGCAAGACGTGTCGGTGTCTGTTGTCGTGCCGGTCTATCGCAGCGCTGCCTACATCGAGGCATGTGTGCGCTCGATAATCGACCAGCACGCTCCGGTCGACGAGATCGTGCTCGTCGATGATCGCGGCGGTGACGATTCCATCGAACGGGCAGAAGCCGTGCTCGCTGATGGGGAGGTCGCGCATCGGGTCGTGCGTATGCCACACAACAGCGGTGTGGGGCCGGCACGCAACGCGGGACTTGCGGCAGCGTCGGGAAACATCATCTGGTTCTTCGACAGCGACGACATCGCCGACGCGGCGTTCACGGCGACAATGCTGGACCAACTGCTTCGTTCCGACGCCGATTTCGCCACGTGCACAACGCGATTCGTCGACGAGAGTGGGGTACCGACGGGAGATTTCACTCCGGTACTTCCGACCGGCGCGCTCTCCGGCGACGAGTACGCGAACCTATTGCTGCGCAGTAGGGCACGGTCGTATGCCAGTGGAAAACTCTTCCGCCGTGACGTTCTCGGCGACGACCCCTGGGGTACGCGCCGCGCGTACGAGGATTTGTCGACCATCGCGCGGGTGGCGCTGGACTCACGCGCCGTGGCGACGGTGCCAGAGGCGTTGTACCGCTATCGACTTCGCAACGATTCGGTGTCGCACCGTGTCACGGCCGACACGCGCGCGATCTTCGAGATGGGCGACGAGGTCCTCGAGATGCTCGACACCGTTCCCGACACGAGGCAATGGCGTTCGACTGCAAGGTCATTCGTGTATCGAGAGGTTCTGATCCCCGCGGCGCACATGGCGATGCGCGCAGAGCACGAAGGCGGTGCGGGCCCCATGACGAACGAACTGCTGCGCATCGCTCGTGCTCGCGTATCGCGTCGGGACGTGCTCCCGCTGCTCGCGGCGGGTGAGATGCGCTCTGCCGTCTTCGCCGTCGCGATGCTGACAGCACCGCACCGCTACGCGAATGCGTTGCGGCACAGGTGATGCGTCAGGGCAGCGCGTGGAGGAAGTGCCCCACCACCTCGGTGATGTGTGGCTCGCGCACGATCGACATGTGATCGGCCCGAATCCGGGTTATCGTGATGTCGCCCGGGGTGAGATGGTCGGTCCAGACCCGCTCGTCGTGGTGGTTGTCGGCTCCGAGCACGACGAGTACCCGGCCGTGATACGGCGCGGGGCGGTGGAACCGGCCGACACGCCAACCGACCTGCTCCATCGCACGTGCCGACTCGACGGGTTCGTCGGTGAGGAACCCGGCGCGGAGCAACTGAATTCGATTGCGCCACAACTCTGATCGAGACAACTGGGGACCTTCGGTGGTCTCGGTGGTCGCGGGGGTCTGTGCCGACGAGCCGACGGCGCGAGCGGTGTGCTGCGGGACGAACGTGTCGAGCGTCATCACCAACTCGACCTGCTCGCCCGCGTGGCGGAGTCGTCGGGCGACCTCGAGTGCGATCAATCCGCCCAACGAATGGCCAAGCAGCACATAGGGTCCGCTCGGTTGGAGGCGACGCAGATCGCGCAGATGTCTGCGCGCGGCCATACCGACCGTCCAGTCGGGGAAACCGCGATTCTCCAGGCCGTGGGGTTGGAATCCGTAGATCGATCCGATCCGTTCATCGCCGGCGAGGTGATCTGCCAGCGCGACGAACACCAACGCCGACGCGCCCGCGCCCGCGAAGCAGAAGACCGTCTGCCCGTCGCCGCGGCGTAGGGGTACCGTCGTCGGGGAGAGTGAATCGCTACTGCTGGCAACGGAATCCGGTCGCAGGCGTGCATCCAGCGTGCGTGCCATCGCCGCGACCGTCGGTGCCGACGCGGCGTCGGCCTGGGTGAGTGCAACGCCGTGGCGCCGGGTGATTCCGACCAGGATCTGTGCCACCGTCAGCGAGTCGGCACCGAGTGCGTAGATGTTCTCGTCACGTCCGATCTCGTCGAGCCCGAGGGCCTCGGACCAGATCGCTGCCACCGACATCTCGAGATCGCCGACTGGCGGGTCGATGTGTCGGGTCGGCGCGGGTAGTGCGGCCCGGTCGATCTTGCCGCGCGCAGTTCTCGGGAGGGCGGCGAGCTCGACAACGTGTGCGGGAATCATCCACTCGGGCAGTCGTTGTCGCAGTCTGGTGCGGATTTCGGCCGCCGGTGGGGTGCGGCCACCGGGCACTGGTGCGACGTACGCGAGCAGCTCGGTCCTGCCGGAATCGGGCTCCTTCCGTGCGATCACTGCGGCTTCGGCGAGGTCGCCGTCGGACATGATCGCGCGGTGCACCTCCGCGGGCTCGACGAGATAGCCCCTGATCTTCACGGCGTCGTCGACGCGGCCCGTGAGGATGAGCGTCGCGCCGTCCCACGTACCCCTGTCGCCGGTGCGGAAGCTGAGTACTCCGTCGGCGTCGCGGGAGAAGCGGTCCTCGTCGGCGGCCGGGTCGAGATATCCGAGTGCGAGGTGACGCGACGAGACGACGACGCGACCGTCGTCGTCGATGGTGACCGATTTGTGTGGCGCGAGAACGCCTGCGGGAAGCGGGCCGGGAGAGACGTGCTCTCCCGCGCGGAGATCGAAGTAAGCAAGTGCCGACGTCTCCGACGATCCCACCCAGTTCGTCACCGTGGCCTCGGGAGCGTGCGACAGCGCGGCCTGTGCGACGTCGGACGTCAGTGCCTCGCCGGTGGTGATGATGCGACGCAACGATGTCCACGCCGGATGGCCGGTCGCCTCGCGTGCGCTCGTGAGCGCACGCAGCAGTGCCGGGGTGAGAAAGGTGACGTCGGCGGCGCACTCGGCGAGCTCGTCGAGTACCGCAGCTGCGGTGCGGTCACGCGGGTCGACGGCGGTGATGTCGGCCCCGTTGATCAGCGAACCGATCAGGACGTTGAGTCCGGCACCGAAGCTGATCGGCAGGCACAGCGCGACCCGACGTCCCGGCGTGATCGAGAATCCGGTGCGCATCAGCTCGGAATCGCAGAGCCACATGCCATTCGGGTGCAGGACGCCCTTGGGTGTGCCCGTCGAGCCGGACGTGAACTGGATGCTGGTGAGGCTGTCGGGATTGTCGAGACCCGCGGTTGTTCCGGGGCCCGCGGCGGCGCCTCGCTGTGTGATCGCCGCGAGGTCGGTCACCGGAAGCTCGTGGGCGGCAGCGACGGCGCGGGCGGCGTCGAGGTGCTCGGCGTCGGCGATCATGAATTCGGCACGGCGGTCGTGCTTCTCGAGCTCGGCCAGGATCGTCGAGACGCGTTCTGCGGGTAGGTGCGGGTCGAGGGCGACGATCGGATGTCCGGAGAGAAACACCCCGAGAACGAGTGCGACCGCATCGGGTGACAATCCCACCTGCACGACAATCGGATTCGAGGCTCCACTCGCATGCGCGGTGATCGACGCCGCGGCAGACGTGGCTCGGTCGACGAGTTGGCCGTACGTCAGGCTCTGACCCGCCATGCGGATGGCCGGGCGGTCGGTGAAACGTTGTGCGCCTGCGAGGATCGCGGTTCGCACCGAACGGGCCTCGGCGGTGAGCGCCGCGACCCGCGTCGGTGTGTGGCGTGAACGCCACACACCCTGCGGCAGAGTGCGGGTCGCGTACCCACGCTCGGTGGAAAGCGCTGTGTCGGTTGAGGTCAGGCGTGACAGGGTTGCCTTGGAGCGTCCCTCTTCGTAACAGCGACGTGCGAAGTACGCGAAGCGGGCGCGGTCGGGTGACACCGCATGGAGGACACGGAAATGCGTGTCGCGCAGAATCGTCGAATCCGGGAACCTTTGGCGCAGAGCGATTCCCATCAATGTTTCCTCGCAGCCGGCGGGGAGATTGGCGCGCCGACCGAGCGCCGTCGAGAAGCCTCCGACGGCCTCGAGCCGATCGCGCCGCACGGCCATGGCAGCCCCGATCGGATTGCGGATCTGCGCACTGTGCCCTGGTAGGCCGCGATAATCGCAGCCGACGACCCAGCCGAACTCCTCGGGGAACCATGTCGGCCTGGGGGCAAGCCACCGGGCATCGATTGCACCGCCCAGGGCACTGATGTCGTCGTCGGCGAATCGCGATCGAACCGCGGCGAACGACCCGGGTACCGGCTCGGCGTCGTCGTCGATGAAGACCAACACGTCACCGCGTGCCACGCGAGCGCCGGTGTTTCGGGCTCCGGACAGTCCCCGCGGCCCCGATGACGCGACAACCGTGACCGCGGAGTGGTCTGTGGGGAACTGCGCTGTCAGTGAGATGAGCAGGTCGTCGTTGTGATCGACCACGACGAGGAGCTCGTCGACGTCGAGGAGTTGCGCGCGTGTCGCGGTGATGGCGCGCGTGAGAAGCGTTGCGCGATCGGAGGTATAGCAGCAGATGATCGCCGACAGGGTGGGCGTGACGGACTGCTGGTGCGGGTGCGGCAACTTCGACTCCGGACGGCATGCGGGACGGCGGACCTCGGTAGCGTAACCCATAAATATTAGGGAAGGCTAACCAAAGTAGCCTGATGTGATCGACCCACTACCTCGGTGCGGTGATCGTCCCTTCGAGCGCCGCCAGCGCCTGCGCCGGTAGGTCCGCCAGCGCGGCTGTCACCGCGTCGGCGGGAAAGACATCGTCGCGGAAGGTTGCTGTAAGACAAAGGCTTCCGGCGACCGACGTGCTTGTGACCGTGATCCCGGTTGGCGACGGAGGCTCGGCGATGCCGATGACAAGCGCCCTGTCGGTGTCGACGAAATCCCACCCTCGCCCACGTCCCGGTACGACGCCGCCCGACGAGTGCAGTAGGTCGATCGCCGCCTCGCCGGCGGGCGCCCACGACTGTTGGCCGGTCGCCTCCACACTTCGGCCTTCTGTGGACCTCGACCTCCCCGCGGCTCTTGACTCGGCTGCTCTCGACTTTGCTGCTGTCACAAGGAGATTCGCCACGGGGCGACCTATGGACGCCGCCTCTGACAGCTCTACCTGTAGCGCGACCGGCGCGGTGTCGGGAAGCACGGCGAAGTCGAGGCCTGCCGCGAAGTTCGCCATGGTGCCCACTGACCGGGGTAGGTAGGCCCGCGCGTCGAACGGAAGTGTGACCATCGGATTGACCCGCAACCCGGCGGCGGTCAGAGCGCGCACGAGCGCGACGGTGTGCAATGTGAACATCCCGACGCCTGGCGCGCGCGACGTCCGCGCGGCGCGCATCGATTCGACGACGTCGCGCGGCGTCCGCACGAATACGCTCGTCGCCGACCGCGGCGGATCGACCGGCACCAACGCCGAGGGTTGCGATGCCAGATAGTCGCGGGACCGATGCATCCGGGCCAGTGCGATGAGCCGCCGCGGATTCGACAACACGGCCGCACCTGCGAGCGCGAGAGCACGCGTCGGCGTCCACCCGCTCGGAGATGTCGTGATGGTTTCGGGGATCTCCTCGCTGAGTAGAACGTCGACGATGGTGTTGAGGAGCGTGGTGTCGCCGAGGCCGTGGTCGTAGTCGATTGCCAGGTAGCGGCCACTGAGTACGACGCGCAGATGCCGAGGTGGAAGCGCCGCCAATACGTCGAGCAACGCCAGGGGATCGTCGGTCGGTGGCGCGGTGTGGACGGCGTCGGCCAACCTGTCGGGCTCGTATGACCAGGCGCGACGATCGTGTGATGGTACGAGCCCGATGCGTGTGTGGGGGCCACGCTTCGCGAAGCGGATGAGTCGGTGTGACGCGCAGTTCGCGTCCGGGAGATCGAGCGGACCGACGACGACGGCGCTGCGATGGCCACTGTGATGCGCGTCGATGGCCGCGCCTGTGAAAGTGCGCGACGCGTCGGGGGAAGTGGCTGAACTACTCATCTTCCTGGAGACTTTAACAAAGGCTTACCTAATACGCGCAGGCCGCGCCGGAGATGTCCAATTCATCTTCCGTTCACCTTCGGTGCCCGGTACGTCCACCACGGCACCCTACTGTCATTGCGACCGGGCAAAGCCGCTTGGCGGGACTGCCATGTTCTGATGCTGGAGGGAACCAGAAAGTGAAATTGAGTCGTACAGGAGCCGCTGTCGCCGTGATGGCCGCCAGCTCCGCCCTCGTTCTCGGTGCGTGTAGCAGCAATGCTGACAAGGGCGGCACGAGCGCAGCGCCCGCCTCAGCGGTGACTGACATCAAGTGCGAGGGCAAGCAGTCACTCAAGGCGAGTGGTTCGACAGCCCAGGCCAACGCCATGAAGATCTTCTCCACCTCGTTTGCGAAGACCTGCCCCGGTCACGAGCTCGCCTACGGTGGCGGAGGCTCGGGACAGGGTGTCTCCGACTTCACGCAGAATCTCACCGACTTCGGTGGCTCCGACTCGCCGCTGAAGGGCGACGAGATCCAGAAGGCCGCACAGCGCTGTGGCTCGGAAGCATGGCAGCTGCCGCTCGTGTTCGGTCCGATCGCCGTGACCTACAACGTCGATGGTGTCAACGATCTCGCGCTGTCGGGTCCGACGCTCTCCAAGATCTTCAGCGGCGAGGCAAAGACCTGGAACGATCCGGCGATTGCCGCCGACAACCCGGGCAAGACCCTTCCCAGCACTGCGATCAGCGTGATCTACCGCGCTGACCAGTCGGGCACGACGGACAACTTCCAGAAGTACCTGACCGCCGCGGGCGGATGGACCAAGGGTGCGGGCAAGACCTTCAACGGTGGTGTCGGCGAAGGCAAGCAGGGCAACCCCGGCGTTGGTTCCGCAGTGAAGCCGACCCCCGGATCGATCGCCTACGTCGAGTGGGCGTACGCGCAGTCCAACAAGCTGTCGATGGCGAAGATCATCACCGATCAGGACAAGAGCGGTGTGGAGCTGAACTCTGAGACCGGCGGCAAGACCATCGCGGCGGCGACTCTCAAGAACGGTCCGGACAACCACAACATGGTCATCGACACCGAATCGTTCTACAAGCCGACCGAGGCGGGCGCGTACCCGATCATTCTGGCAACATACTCGATCGTCTGCTCGAAGTACGCCGATACTTCGGTTGGCCAGGGTGTCAAGACGTTCCTCTCGGTGGCGTCTGCACCGCAGAACCAGGGCCAGGATCTGATCAACGCGGGCTACATCCCGCTGCCGAGCGAATTCCAGCAGAAGCTGACTTCGTCGATCAACGCCCTTCAGTAACCACACGAAAACACCGACCCGAAGCGATATGAGTTATGTCTGTGGATGACACCACCGGTGTGGGCCGGGGGAAGGCGGAGACCCCGCCCGAACCCGGCACGCAGCCTCCCGAATCGTCCGACCAGTTGCCTCCGGATTCCGAGGAGCAGCTCGAAGAGCAGCTCCACCCGGGCCTGCGCAGCCACCGCGGCGCACTCGGCGACCAGCTTTTCTCCTACCTCGCGCGGGGCACGGGTTTCTTCGTGGTCGTCCTCGTCGCCGGTATCGGCATTGCACTGATCGTCAATGCCATACCGGCGATGCTGGCGAACCACGCCAACTTCATCTTCTCGTCCCAGTGGGACGTCAGTTCGGCGAACTTCGACAACGACACGGTGCGTTTCGGCATCTGGGAGTTGTTCCGAGCGACGGTTCTGACCTCGCTGTTCGCCCTGGTGATCGCCACCCCGATCGCGATCGGCATCGCGGTGTTCCTCGTGGAGTACGCCCCGCGACAGGTCGCCCGCCCGCTCGCCGCGGTCATCGATCTGCTCGCAGCGGTGCCGTCGATCATCTTCGGTCTCTGGGGCATCTACGTCCTCGCTCCGGTGATCGCGCCGTTCGCGGAATGGCTCAACAGCGTGCTCGGCTGGTTCTTCCTCTTCTCCGCCGGTAGCACGTCAGTCAGCGGCGGCGGCACGATCTTCACCGCGGGCATCGTGCTCGCGATCATGATGCTGCCGATCATCACCTCGATCACCCGAGAGGTGCTGCGCCAGACCCCTCCCGGCCAGAAAGAAGCGGCACTGGCCCTCGGTGCGACGAAGTGGGAGGTCATCCGGATGACCTCGTTCCCGTACGGACGCTCCGGCATGATCGCCGCGGCGATGCTGGCGCTCGGACGTGCGCTCGGCGAGACCATCGCCGTCATGATCATCCTGAGTGCCGCCGTCGGCCGCCTCAAGTGGTCGCTGTTCGAAGGCGGCGACACGTTCGCGTCGAAGATCGCTCGCGACGTCGGCGAGTTCGTCGGTAGCCAGGACACCCAGAGCGCCTACATCGCGGCCGGTCTGGTGCTGTTCCTCCTGACATTCGTGGTGAACGCGGTCGCTCGCACGGTCGCAGGCGGAAAGGTCAACGGATGAGCATCGCACTTGATAAGGGCGCAGGCGGCGGCCCGGTCAAACAACATCCGTCGGCATTCCGCGAGATCTCGCTGAGTCGTCGAATCCGCAACAACGGTGCGCGCGCCGCTTTCTTCATCTGCTTCGCGCTCGGCGTCATTCCACTGGTGTGGTTGCTGTGGACGGTGCTCTCGAATGGAGCGAGCGCCATCACCGACCCGAACTGGTGGTTCGGCGACGGCTACGCAGTCGACACCACAACCGACTACGGCGCGGGAATCGCGCCGGCGATCGTCGGTTCGATCATCCAGGCGCTCGTCGCCACGATCATCTCGGTCCCGATCGCGGTGCTCACGGCCGTTCTCCTGGTCGAGTACCCGACGTCGAAGCTGGTCAAACCGGTCAGCTTCATGGTCGACATTCTCGCGGGCGTGCCGTCGATCGTCGCGACGCTGTTCATCTTCACGGTGTTCGTGATCGGACTCTCGATGGGGCAGAGCGCCTTCATGGTCAGTCTCGCGCTCATCCTGCTGATGATCCCGATCGTCGTCCGATCGTCGGAGGAGATGCTCAAGCTCGTACCCGACGAACTGCGCGAAGCGTCGTACGCATTGGGCATCCCCAAGTGGAAGACGATCATGCGTGTCGTGATCCCGACCGCGCTGTCGGGCATGCTCAGCGGCATCTTCCTCGCCATCGCACGCATCATGGGTGAGACCGCCCCAGTCCTGATCCTCGCGGGTCCGGCGAGTTCGCTGGTCAAGACCAACCCCTTCGAGGGCGGTATGAACTCGCTGCCTCTGTTCATCAAGGACATGTGGGCGGCGAGTCAGCCGGCGTCGTCGTTCTACTACTGGGGTGCAGCGCTGACGCTGATCATCATCATCGCCATCCTCAACATCGTCGCAGCGCTGCTCGCGAAGTTCCTGGCACCCAAGTCCAGGTAAGACCGCACGCCCAGCAACAGCGTCGTACATCAACAGCACGAGAGAGTAATGCCATGGCCAAGCGCCTCGACATCAAAGACCTGAATATCTACTACAGCAAGTTCCACGCCGTGAAGGACGTGACTCTTGCAGTGCCGCCGCGCAGCATCACCGCGTTCATCGGTCCGTCGGGCTGCGGCAAGTCGACGGTGCTGCGCACGCTCAATCGCATGCACGAGGAGATCCCCGGAGCCTATGCGGTCGGCAGTGTGCTGCTCGACGGTGAGGACATCTACTCCAAAGAGGTCAACCCGACGAGTGTCCGTACGACGATCGGCATGGTGTTCCAGCGGCCGAATCCCTTCCCGACCATGTCGATCCGAGACAACGTCGTCGCAGGTCTTCGCCTGCAGGGCATTCGCAACAAGAAGCAGCTCAACGAGGTGGCCGAGCGCAGCCTTCGCGGCGCCAACCTGTGGGAAGAGGTCAAGGACCGTCTCGACAAGCCCGGTGGCGGTCTCTCGGGTGGTCAGCAGCAGCGACTGTGCATCGCGCGTGCCATCGCGGTGTCGCCGGACGTCCTGCTGATGGATGAGCCGTGCTCTGCGCTCGATCCGATCTCGACGCTGGCCATCGAGGATCTGATGGGCGAGCTCAAGAAGGACTTCACGATCGTCATCGTCACGCACAACATGCAGCAGGCTGCGCGTGTCAGCGATCAGACCGCGTTCTTCAACCTCGAGGGCGTCGGCCAGCCGGGACAGTTGGTCGAGATCGGCGACACCGAGACCATCTTCACGCACCCCACCAAGCGCGAGACCGAGGACTACATCTCCGGCCGCTTCGGCTGATCACCGGCAGGGCACAACGCACAGGCCCACAAGCAGACAAAGACCCGCGACGAGGAATCGTCGCGGGTCTTTTGCGTTGATGGGGGGCTTACATGTTGAGCAACAGAATGACCAGCAGAGCGACGAGCGACAGCGTCACGCCGACATAGACGAACAGCTGGCGTCGCCGGAGATGTGCTTCGGCTTCGTCGTCGGATTCGGCATTGAAATCAGGTTCTGCCGGATAGTGCACGCCCATGGCGCTCACCCTAGACTGCGCGCCTGGTGTGCGTGAAGTCAGGACGCCCTCCACGACGAGAAACGTCGGTGAATCACATCCGAACCGGGGTGTGATCCACCGACGTCGGTGGTGGGGGTGTGTCGGGAAGCGTCTGTGCTTTAAGAAGCGTCCTGGAACTGCTCGGGCGTCTGGCCGGTGGCCTGGAAGACGACCCGACGGCCGATGAGTACGGCGTGGTCGGCGAAGCGCTCGTAGTAGCGGCCCAGCAGGGTGACGTCGACGGCTGCGGCAACTCCGTGCTGCCAGTCCCGGTCCATCAGCACCGTGAACAGGTGGCGATGCAGATCGTCCATGGCGTCATCGTCTTCTTGCAGACGAACCGCAGCCTCGGGATCTTGCGTGTCGAGGACCTCGCGCGCGTTGGTGGCGAGCTGGACTGCCAGCCTGCCCATCTCGGCGAAGTAGCCGTTGACCTCTTCGGGCAGGGCCTTCGCGGGATGGCGTCGTCGGGCGACCTTGGCGACGTGCAGCGCCAGCGCGCCCATACGGTCGACGTCTGCGACGATCTGGAACCCGCTGACGACTCCGCGCAGGTCGCCTGCGACGGGAGCCTGGAGCGCGAGAAGCGCGAACGCCTGCTCCTCGGCGCGCGCGGACAGTTCGGACAGCTTGTCGTTCTCCGACAGCACTTCCTCGGCAATGGCGAGATCGGCCTGCAAGAGGGCCTGGGTGGCACGGTCCATTGCTGAACCGGCCAGATCGCACATTTCTCCGAGCACCGCATTCAGTGAATGCAGCTGTTCTTGATACGCGGTACGCATACCCTCAAGGGTACTGTGCGTGCCGCAGATCACGATCTTCCGCGTGGTGAACACACCGTGAACGCGCGGTGAGTAGCTCTGCTCGCGGTACGTGCGCCCGTCAGGAGCAGGTGGTGTCTCCCGCGTTGGTCACCGCGAGATCGTTGGGCAGATTGCTGGAGTTCGCCGCTGGAGGCAGTGCCTGCGCCGATAGCGTCTCGCCTGCGGCGGGAGCACTGGTGACGCTGCCGGCGAAGTCGCTGCCGAGAATGACCTCGACGCCCGACTTCACTGTCTTGTCGCTCTGGATCTTGGCGCCGGGGAACATCGCGGCGAGTGTTGCAGCAGAGTCCTGTTCACCCGGCCCGTAGCGCACGACAGTGTCTGTGCGGTTCTCCGACGCATCCGCGACGCCGCGGACGTCGAAGCCCTGGGCGGTCAGCTGGTCGGACGCGTCGGCGGCTTGCCCGGCCTTGCCCGTGCCGTTGAGCACACGCACCCCGACGTTGCTCGGGTTCTGCGCGGTGGCCGAGACCGTCGACGGCGTCTGCGACGTACTCGTGGTGGCGCCCGCAGCCGTGGTCTGCTTCTTCGACGAACTGCTCTGCTTCTTCTTCGCGGCCTGCTCGCCGGGTAGCGGGTCGTCGTCGATGATCGCGTTGAAGATGGCGTTGATGTCGTCGGTGCGCGGGATCTCGTTATTCGAGCCGTCGGTCGCCGTACCCGACGTCGGGATGGTCAGGAACGTCACGCGACCCGCCTCGATACCCTGCATCGAGTCGGCGAGTTTGAGCAGTGACTGCGTGTCGACGCCGTCGACGTAGCTGTTCTTGATGAAGGTGTTGACGATGCTGTTGAGCTTGGCCGGATTGGACAGGACGTTGCCTGAGAGCGTCGACCGCAGCAGTGACGACATGAACAACTGTTGGCGCTTGATGCGTCCGTAGTCGCCGTTGCCCTCCGTCGACACCGTGCGGGCGCGAACGTAGTTGAGCGCCTTGCGACCGGTGATCGTCTGCTTGCCCGGCTTGGAGAGGATCTGGCCGAGTTCGTAGTCGTACACCGGAGTGGTGGAGCACACCTCGACGCCGCCGACAGCGCGCACGATCTTCTCGAAGCCGGAGAAGTCCATCCCGATGAAGTGGTTGATGTTCAGACCACTCATCTCGGTGATGACCTTGACCAGGCACTTCGGTCCGCCGTCGGCGTAGACGCTGTTCAGTTTCACCTGGCTGGCCGCGGGTAGGTCGCCGGTATAGGTTCCGGCGTCGTTGTCCCAATCCTGACATTCGGGTCGGTCGACCTGCAGATCCCGCGGGAACGAGACCGCAACCACGCGGCTGCGGTTGGCGGGGATGTTGACCAGGATCACCGTGTCAGAACGTGCGCCCTCGGCGTCGGCCGTGGTGCCCGCGCCAACCTTGCCGTTCTTGCCGCTGCGTGTGTCGGTGCCGACGATCAGGTAGTTCTCGTCGCCGTACTGGGCGTCCTTGTTGCGAATGTTCGTGTCGTCGGGGTCGACGGCGGCGATGGTCCGCCAATCGCTGTTCTTCGACTTCATGTACCCCCACACGAAGCCGGTCCCGACGAGCGCCATGACGCACGCGATGGCGACCATGATGCGGCCGGTGAACGCGACGTTCTGGCGTGTCGTGCGGTCGTGACGTCGACGCCCCACACGTTGCGGGCGTGAACGCAGCGCGATCGTCTCGGTGAGGTCGGGAGTGGGCTCGAGCGGTGGGGACGCCGGCTCGCGCTCCGGTTCAGGAGCAGCGGGGGTCTGCTCGGGCGTGTCGGGTGCGGCGGCATCTCCGGACGTGGCGGAATTTCCGGATGCGGCGGGCTCGAGGTGTGACCCCTGTGCCCGTGATTCCTCGACGACCCGCTCCGTCGTCGCCCTGTCACTGAGGTCGACGACCGGTTCTGGGGTGGCACCGACGATCGGGATCTTGCGCGTGACCTCGTTGGGCCCTGGCGTGTCGGAGGGGCGATTCGACGGCTTGTCCGTGGCGGCGCGGTCTGTCCCACGCCGAGCTCGACGCAGTCCGGAACGGTAGCCGCCGACTCGTGGGATGGCCTCGGTCGGCGATGAATCACCTCGTGGCTGCGTGCCGGCGCCGGTCGATTCGTCAGAAGCAGACGGCTTGTCGGACGCAGATGGCTTGTTGGATGCAGTCGGCTTGCTAGATGCAGGCGGCTTGTCAGAATCGGTCGCTTTGTCGGCGGGAGCCGCGGTGCCGGACGGGGAATCGGAGCGTGCGCCGGGATCGGCGTTCATCTGCTCCATCAGCTCGCGGACGGTCATGCGACTACGGCCGCGGACGTACCGATCGGCGGAGCGCGGCTCACGAAGCCTGCCGTCATTGGGGTTCGCTGGTCGTGAGGTGCGTGAAGCGCGTGGAGTCGATGAGGACGTCGAATCGTCCCGGTCGCCCGGCTCGTCGCCGTGCGGCTTGGGTGTCCAACGACTCACGTCACATATCCTCGTACCCCGTGGTGACGCTGCCGCCCCGTCGGGGCTGAACGCTGCGGCAAGCAGGAAGAACTCAGATCCCGCCTGCGGGACCTTCGGACATAGTACTGATAGGTCCTGAGAAGCGCCTCAGCCGCCGGAGTGCATCACTTCCGCGCCTGCGGGGACGACATCCTCGTAGGGATCGTCGAGCCAGCCGTCGGGGAGCGCGACCTTGGCGGGCGACCCCTGCCGCCCACGCGGACCGTGCCCGTCCTCGGGGAACGGTGTGTCGGCGGGAAGTGACCCGACGAGGTCGCGGAGTTCGTCGAGCGTCGACACCAGCGACATGCGCGAACGAATCTCCGAACCGGCCGGGAATCCGCGCAGATACCAGGCAACGTGTTTGCGCATCTCGCGCATGCCCTTGTCCTCGCCGTGGTGATCGGCGAGCAACTCGCCGTGCCTGACGATGATCTGTGCGACCTCGCCGAGGTTCGGTGCGGCGGGTGCGGGCAGCCCGTTGAGTTCGGCGGCGAGTTCGGCGAACAGCCACGGCCTACCGAGGCAGCCGCGTCCGACCACGACGCCGTCGCATCCGGTCTGCGCCATCATCGCGACCGCGTCTTTGGGTTCGAAGATGTCGCCGTTACCGAGCACAGGTACGTCGGTCACGTGCTCCTTGAGCCGGGCGATCTCGGCCCAGTCGGCCTCGCCGGAGTACCGCTGTGAAGCCGTACGGGCATGGAGCGCAACAGCTTTCGCGCCCTCGCCCGCGGCGATGCGTCCGGCGTCGAGGTGCGTGTGATGCTCGTCGTCGATTCCGATGCGGAACTTGACGGTGACGGGGATGTCGGTGCCCTCGGTCGCCTTGACCGCGGCTGCGACGATTCGTTGGAACAGGGTGCGCTTGTACGGGATCGCCGAGCCGCCGCCCTTGCGGGTCACCTTCGGGACAGGGCAGCCGAAGTTCATGTCGATGTGGTCGGCGAGATTCTCGTCGACGATCATCTTGGCTGCCTCGTAGGTGTAGCGCGGATCCACCGTGTAGAGCTGCATCGACCGCGGATTCTCGTCCGGGCCGAACGTGGTCATGTGCATCGTGACCGGATGCCGCTCGACGAGCGCGCGGGCGGTGACCATCTCACAGACGTACAGACCCGACACCGTGCCGGTGCGGGCCAATTCGAGTTCGCGACACAGCGTGCGGAACGCCACGTTGGTGACGCCCGCCATGGGTGCGAGCACCACGGGACTGGCGAGCTCGATCGTGCCGATTCGCAAGCGGGTGTCGCGCAGCGGGGTTGCTTGGAGCGGGGTGGCGTGCGCAGCCGACAGCGCACCGGCGCCCTCGTGGATCGTGGAGGGCGCCGGCGCTGCTGGGGTTCGGATCGTCGTCGTCAAGCCAATGGTTGCGTCAGGACGCCTGACGCTCGCGCTTCTTGGCTTCGCGGGCGAGTGCGCGGTCGCGCATCTCCTCGAACTTGATGGTGTCCTTCTCGAGCTGCTCGAGGAAGGCTGCGAGCTCCTCGCGGGTCTGGTCGCCCTCGGCGGAGAAGTCGTCGCGATCGAAGACGTTCCACTTGCGCAGGACGGGCTGGATGACCTCTTCGAGGTGCTGACGCAGGTCGTAGATGCCGTGCTTGGCCATCAACACGCCGTGGCGGCGGAAGTTGGGCATTCCGGCGCCGGGCATCTGGAAGTTGGTGACGATGTCGGTCACGGCACGCAGCGTCTGGTCGGGAGCGATGTCCATACCGGCGCCGCAGATGTTGCGGTAGAAGATCATGTGCAGGTTCTCGTCGGCCGCGATGCGCTGAAGCATCTTGTCGGCGATCGGATCGTTGCACGCCTTGCCGGTGTTGCGGTGGCTGACGCGCGTCGCGAGCTCCTGGAACGTCACGTAGGCGACGGAGTGCAGCAGGCCCATTTCGCCGCCCTTCTCCATCATCTCCTCGACGCGGTCGCCTGCAGCGGACTCGGGCGAGTAACCGTTGGTCATGTGGACCATGCGGTCGGCCTCGAGCTGGGCAGGGTCGACGCCGCGCGTCACCGTGAGGTAATCGCGCATGACGATCGAGTGCCGGTTTTCCTCGGCGGTCCAACGACCGACCCAGAAGCCCCATGCCGAATCCATCGAGAAGTTGTCGGCGATCACCCGGTGATAGGAGGGCAGGTTGTCCTCGGTCAGCAGGTTCGTGATCATCGCGGCCTTCGCAACCTCATCGAGCTGCGACTGCTCAGGGTCGTAGTCGACGCCGCCGAGCGCGGCGAAGTTACGACCCTCGTCCCACGGGACGTAGTCGTGCGGGTTCCAGTTCTTCGCGATCTTCAGGTGCCGGTTGACGTTGTCCTCGGCAACCGGTGCCAGCTCGCGGAGCAGATCAAGCTGAGTGAGCTCACGTGCCATTGTTCGTTCCTCCGAACGGTCCACATCGAAACAGGTCGGACTGTCGTAGTCTCCGACTGTCGTCTCTGGTTGTCATGCCTGGCTCGGTGACCGACATGTATCCAAGTCAGTCAGTAAGGCTACGGCACCGAGCAGGCGTTACCCAAGTACGCACTTACGGTGTCGAAACTTGGCTCGCAAGCGTTACCCCCGAAACGCTCGGCCGAACGTCGACGCCCACGTGGCGGCGTCGTCGTCAAGAGTACCGAGTTCGCGCGCCTTGTCACACCACAGCATCGCGGCGCTGCCGAACTCCATGGGGTTGTAGATGTCCTCCTCGCACCGCCACAGGCCGTCACCCGCGTACGTGATGATCGAAATGTTGGTGGCGGTGATCACGCTTCCGTCGCCGGGATCGCACATCGGATTGTCGACCTCGAAGATCACCCGACCTGTGGGGGCGTCGAACACCTTCCACAGGTTGGGGAAGGCGACCATGTGGTTGCCGGGGAAGCGCGTCATCGTCTTCACGATCCACGGGCGGATCTCGTCCCTGCCGTGCATGGTGCCGAGTGCGTGCTCGATGTAGTCGGCGTCGGGAGTGAAGAGGTCGGCGAATCGGGCCCATGCCGCGGGCGCCTCGGACGGCTGTGCTCGGGCCTCCGCGGCGATGCCCGCGACGGTGGCCTCGAAGACGTCGAACGCCTCCGACAACTCGTCGAGATCGAATGGGGTCGGCGAGAATCGGGCATCCGCGGCAGACGCGGCGTTTTCGGTGCGCATCGGGCTGATCGTAGGGAACTACGGCGGGTGCGCGAAGCGTTATGGAAAAGGAGCGCGACGACGCATCGACGTGGTTCGATTTCATCATCGGCCCGACGACGAAGACGGGCGTGCGCGCGACGGCGCGGGCGAGCAGGATGCGGAGGATTTGCGATGGAGCGGCTGAGCGGTTTGGATGCCTCGTTCCTGTACATGGAGACGCGGTCACAGTTGATGCAGATCATCGGCCTGATCGAAATCGATCCGTCGACGATTCCCGGTGGGTATTCGTTCAGCGGTATCCGTGATCAGATGCGACAGCTCGTCCGTGCTACCCCGAAGTTCCGACGCAAGCTCGACAACTCGCTGATCAACATCGACCACCCCGCCTGGGTGGAGGACGACCATTTCGACATCGACCGGCATGTGCACCGTGTCGCGGTTCCGGCGCCGGGCGGGATCGGCGAGGTCACCGAACTCTGTGGGCATCTGGCCGGGCAGACCCTCGACCGGGCGAAGCCGCTGTGGGAACTGTGGGTCATCGAGGGACTGTCCAACGGGCGGATCATGATCATGCTGCGGATGCACCACGCCGCGGTCGACGGCGTCGGCAGCGCCGAGGTGCTGTCGCAGCTCTTCTCGCTGTCGCCCGAGCAGCCCGACCTCGACGCCGATCTGCTGCATCAGACAGCGGGCGGGTCGTCGCATGCGCTGCTCGCCGCGACGGGAGCGGTGCACTACCTGATCCGACGTCCGATCGCGATGGCTCGATTGCTCCCGGAGACGGTCTCGGTTCCGGTCGCGTGGTTGCGTCGGGCGCGCTCGCACGAGGCGATGCCCGCGCCGTTCGGGGCGCCGCGCACCCGATTCAACGGGCCGATCACCCCGCACCGCTCGATCGCACTGACCCAGCTCTCACTCGCCGACATCAAGCGCGTCAAGAATCGGTTCGGCGTCAAGGTGAACGACGTCGTGCTGGCGATCACCGGCGGGGCGCTGCGCGAGTATCTGCTGGCGCACAACGAGCTGCCGGACAGACCACTCGTCGCGATGGTGCCGGTATCTGTCCACGGCGCCGACGACAGCGGCTTGATGGTGCAGGGCACCAACAAGGTGTCGGGGATGTTCACGCAGTTGGCCTCCGACGTCGCAGATCCCGTCGAACGGATCGAGCGCGCTGCAGAACTCTCGCGGAAAGCAAAGGCACACCACGCCGACATCGACGCGAACATCCTGCGTGCGTGGGCACAGTTCGCGCCAGGAACAACGATGTCGACGTTGATGAAGTTCTACGGCGACCGGAAACTGGCACTCAAGCATCCGCCGATCTTCAACGTGACGGTGTCGAACGTCGCGGGCGCCGACATTCCCGTCTACTTCTGCGGCGCGCGTGTCACCGCGGTCTACCCGCTCGGGCCGATCTTCCACGGGCTCGGCCTCAACATCACGGTGTTCTCGGCCGACGGCGAGCTCAACGTCGGCATCCTCGGGTGTACCGATCAGATCCCCGACGTCGACTTCCTCGCCCACGCCTTCGACGAGCAGCTCAAGACGCTTCTCGAGGTGTGTGGCGACTGAGGTCTTGCGGTGATGGGGTCATCCGGTCACTAAGCTTTGCCCTGTGTCCATCTATCGCCACGGATTTGCCCGAGTAGCGGGCGCGGTCCCGGTCGTCCGTATCGCCGACCCGGTGGCCAACGCGCAGGCCACCGTCGAATTGATGCGGCAGGCGGCCACCGAGGGTGCTGCGCTCGTCGTGTTCCCCGAGATGGGACTCACCGGATACAGCATCGACGATCTTGTCCAACAGGACGCGGTTATCGACGCCGCGCTCGACGCCCTCGCCACCGTCGTCGCCGCGAGTGAGGGTTTGCGCCCGTTGGTGGCGGTCGGCCTGCCGCTCGTCGTCGACGCCGGGCTGTACAACTGCGCCGTCCTGCTGCGTGATGGTCGGATTCTCGGCGTCGTACCGAAGGCGTTCCTGCCGAATTACCGCGAGTTCTACGACAAGCGCTATTTCAGCGCGGCCCGCGACGCACTCGCCGACACGGTGACGCTGCTCGGACAGACGGTTCCGTTCGGCACCGACCTGATCTTCGACGCCGTCGACCTGCCGGGTTTCGCGCTGCATCTCGAGGTCTGCGAGGACGCGTGGGTGCCGATCCCGCCGAGCACCTGGGCCGCCCTGGGAGGTGCGACGGTTCTCGCGAACCTGTCGGGTTCGCCGGTCACGATCGGCAAGGAGTCGTATCGGAAGTCGTTGTGCACCAGTCTTTCCGCCCGGTGCATCGCGGCCTACGTCTACGTTGCCGCCGGATATGGCGAATCCACAACCGATCTCGCGTGGGACGGTGACGCCCTGATCGCCGAGAACGGTGGACTACTCACTCGCAGTACGGGGTTCGCGACGGCCGAGCAACTCGTCGTCGCCGACGTCGACCTGGACCGACTGCGCCAGGAACGCATCCGGATGGGCAGCTTCCACGATCAGGTCGGTGATCTCGAGGATCGTCTGACGTCGTTGCGCCACATCGACTTCGAGTTCGGTGACCTCGACCTCGCCGACGACGATCTGCGACGCTCGGTCGCACGATTCCCATTCGTTCCCGCCGACGCCGGTGATCGTGACGAACGGTGCCGCGAGGTGCGCGACATCCAGGTTCAGGGCCTGGCTGCACGTCTGCGCGCCACCGGCATCGACAAGATCGTCATCGGGGTGTCCGGTGGTCTCGATTCGACGCTCGCACTGCTCGTCGCCGTCGACACCTTCGACCGACTCGGCCTGCCGCGCACCAACATCCTCGCGTACACGATGCCGGGATTCGCCACCGGCGGCGCGACGCTGCGGCGCGCACATGTGCTGATGGATTCTCTCGGCGTCACCGGCACCGAACTCGACATCCGGCCGTCGTGTGAGCAGATGCTCGCCGACATCGGGCATCCATATGCCAAGGGCGAGAAGGTCTTCGACGTCACCTTCGAGAACGTGCAGGCAGGCGAGCGGACCTCGCACCTGTTCCGGTTGGCGAACTTCCACGGCGGAATCGTGCTCGGGACAGGTGATCTGTCCGAGCTCGCTCTGGGTTGGTGTACCTACGGTGTCGGCGATCAGATGTCGCACTACAACGTCAACACCTCGGTCCCGAAGACGTTGATCCAGTACCTGATTCGCTGGATGATCTCGACCGGACAGTACTCGCAGGAGACCACCGACACGCTCGCAGAGATCCTCGACGATGTGATCTCGCCCGAACTCGTCCCGCCGGGCGACGACGGCGCGATCCAGAGCACCGAGGACACCGTCGGCCCCTACGAACTCCACGATTTCTTCCTGTACTACCTGACGCGCTTCGGGTATCGCCCCGACAAGATCGCCTACCTGGCCGGCCAGGCGTGGGGTGACCGGGAACGCGGCGCGTGGTCGGAGTTGATCGCGCCGGAGCGTCGAAACCAGTACGACGCCGCGACGATCGAGCACTGGCTCTCGACGTTCCTGAAGCGATTCATGAGCAACCAGTTCAAGCGCACCGCGATGCCCAACGGGCCGAAAATCGGTTCGGGCGGGTCACTCTCGCCGCGTGGCGACTGGCGCTCGCCGTCGGACGCCTCCGCCCGCACCTGGCTGGACCAACTCAAGGGTCGCTGATGTCGAGGCCCCTCTAGAGCCCCAGGTCCTTGGCGATGATCGTCTTCATCACCTCGTTGGTGCCGCCGTAGATGCGGGAGACGCGGGTGTCGGCGTACAGGCGCGCGATGGGGTACTCGGTGATGTAGCCGTATCCGCCGTGCAATTGCAGGCATTTGTCGATGACGCGGCCGGCGGTCTCGGTGGCGAAGAGCTTGGCGCGCGCGGCGTCGGCCACCGAGAGTTCGCCCCGGTTGTGCAGGATCAGCGCCTGGTCGACGAACTGCTGCACCGCCGCGACGTCGGCTGAGCACTCGGCCAGTACGAACTTGGTGTTCTGGAACGATGCGACGGGCCTGCCGAACACGTCGCGCTCTCGGGTGTAGGCGAGGGCGTGCTGCAGAGCAGCGTTCGCGGTTGCCGACGCTCCGATCGCGATGCTCAGGCGCTCCTGCGCCAGGTTGTGTGTGAGGTAGGAGAACCCCTTACCCTCCTCGCCGAGCCGATCCTCGACGGGTACGCGCACCGACGAGAAGGAGAGTTCTGCGGTATCCGATGCCTTGAGGCCGATCTTCTCCAGCTTCCGTCCGACCGCGAAGCCCTCGGACGTGGTGTCCACCACCAGAATCGAGAGTCCGGCACGACGATTGTCGGGATCGAACGGTGCGGTGCGGCAGACCACCAGAATGCGGTCGGCCAGCGCGCCACCGGTGATGAACGTCTTTGCGCCGTCGAGGATGTAGTGGCTGCCGTCCTCGGAGAGCTTGGCCGTCGTCGAGATGTTCGCGAGGTCGGAGCCGGTGCCCGGTTCGGTCATGGCGATCGCGAACATGATGTCGCCCGAGGCGAATCCGGGTAGCCACCGCTGCTTCTGCTCGTCGGTCGCGTACTCCATCAGGTACGGCAGGATCAGGTTGGTGTGCACCGACTCGCTGCCGAAGGTCACGCCTGCAAGCGAGGTTTCCTCCGACACGACAAGCGAATACGTGAAATCGTGCACGCCTCCGCCGCCGTACTCCTCGGGCACCTCGATGCCGAGCACACCCAACTCGCCGAGCTTGCGGTAGAAGTCACGCGGAGGGTGTCCCTGCTTCTCCCACTCGTGGTGGACCGGCACGACCTCCTTGGCGATGAAGTCGCGGATCGTCTTGCGAAAGGCCTCGTGGTCTTCGGTGAATACGGTGCGCTGCATGGTCTCCAGCATGCACCCGTGGCATACCCGGAAGGAACGGCCGGATCGGCTAACACACCGATAGGGCGAGTCAATGTGTAGAGACGTCAGGGGGACTGGGCGAATCAGGATAGGTCGCGGCTATGGGTCCGTGAACGCGAATCTACTTGTGGTCACCGGGTGAGAAGTGGTCGGCTCGAATGCATGACAGATGCAGTGATCGTCGACGCGGTGCGCACCCCTATCGGACGCCGAAATGGCGCGTTGGCCGGCATCCATCCCGCTGACCTCTCGGCGCACGTGCTCGAAGCACTCGTCGAACGTACCGGGATCGACCCCGCGATCATCGACGACGTCATGTGGGGTTGCGTGAGCCAACATTCCGAGCAGGCGGGAAACATCGCACGTACGGCGGTGCTGGCCGCGGGGTGGCCGACAACGGTCCCGGGAACCACGGTCACACGGGCGTGCGGGTCCAGTCAGCAGGCGCTGGCGATGGCCGCGGCCGCAGTGATCTCCGGACAACTCGACGTCGTCGTGGCGGGCGGAGTCGAGTCCATGAGTCGCGTGCCGATGGGTACGGCGGCGCCCAACGGGGAGAGCCAGCCGGCAACCGTCCTCGACCGCTTCGGCGTCGACCGTTTCAGTCAGGGCATCGGGGCAGAAGAGGTCGCACGACGGTGGGGACTGAGCCGCACTCAACTCGACGAGTACGCGCTTCGATCACACGAACTCGCAGCCGCAGCAACCGATTCGGGTGCATTCGACGCCCAGCTCGCTACGTTGCCCGGTGTGCTCGAGGGTGACGAGGGAATTCGACGCGGCGGTTCACTGGAGTCACTCGGCGCACTCCGGACGGTCTTCGACGAGAACGGCGTCATTCACGCGGGCAACGCATCACAGATCTCCGACGGCGCGGGCGCACTGCTGGTGATGTCGAGCGAGACCGCTGCGGCCCACGGTCTGGTGCCGCTGGTGCGGATTCACACCACCGTCGTCGCAGCCGACGATCCGGTCATCATGCTCACGGGGCCGATCCCCGCGACGGCCAAAGCGCTTGAGCGGTCGGGACTTTCGATCGACGAGATCGGCGCGTTCGAGGTCAACGAGGCTTTCGCGCCGGTGCCGCTGGCCTGGCAGATCGACACGGGCGCGGCGGAGAAGGCACTCAACCCGCTCGGCGGGGCGATCGCCGTCGGCCATCCACTCGGGGGTTCCGGTGCCATCCTTGCCACGCGCCTCGCGCATCACATGCGGGACAACGGTATTCGCTACGGACTGCAGACGATGTGCGAAGCCGGTGGCATGGCCAACGCCACCATCTACGAGCTCATCAGCCCCGAACTCATCAGCTCCGGGCGCTGACGACGTCGACGAAAGCCTGTGCGGCGACCGACAACGCCGTCGGGTCGTACATGAGCGCGAAGTTGCGGACGAATCGCGGTCGAACCGGCCGCACGGTGGTGCGATCGGCAACCGATTGCGCGACACGGCGTTCGAGCAACGTCGCGCCGATTCCTGCCAGCACCATGGGTAGTCGCTCTTCGCGGTCTTCGGCGAGCACCGCGATCGGTGGCCGCACGCCCGCTTCGCGCATGGCGCTCTCGATCTCGTCGGCGACTGTCCCGCCGCGCGGAACGAACACCATCGGGATGTGGGGGAGGTCGGCGATGTCGATCGGACCGTCGGGCAGGACGGTGCCCGACGGACAGACGAGCCAGAACTCCTGCTCGCCGAGCACGATCACCTCGAGAGCGTCGTCGACCGCCGTCTCGACGGGGTGGAGATGCGTGACGACGAAGTCGCAGCGTCCCTCCTCGATCACTGCTGCTGCGAGTGATTCGTCGTCGAGCTCACCCACCCGAATGGTGGCGGTGGGGTGCGCGTCGACGAATGCCGCGACCACCTCGGCGATCGTGGCACCGTCGGCGAACGGTGAGGCGAGTATCTCCACCCGTCCGGTGATCTGATCACTGCCGACGGCAAGCGCGTCGTCGACCGACTCGACGTCGCGCACGATCTGTCGCGCCGAGCCGACGAGTGCACGTCCGGCAGCGCTCGGCACCATCCCGCGGCCGATCCGGTGAAACAACTGCACCCCGAGCTCACGTTCGAGTGCGCGCAGCGCCTGGGACACCGTCGGTTGTGTCACGCCGAGCGACACCGACGCCCCGCCGATGCCGCCGTGCTCGACCACGGCGAGGAAGTACTCGATCTGGCGCAGTTCCACGGGTTACTCGAAGACCGAGTCGTCGACTCGTGTTGGGGCGCCGCATGTCTGGCGTGCAACGGCGACGAAGGCCGCTGCGGCGGGCGACGGTTGGCCCGAGCGCATGATCAGACCGAAGTCTCGTCGTAGCGGAGGGTCCAGGCTGTAGGTCGTGGCGTCCGGGATCTGCTCGGCGACCGACTCCCGCGGTGCAATGGTCGCGCCGACGGCGCGGGTGACCAACTCGCGGATGGTCGGCGGGTGCGAGCAGTCGACCATCACGTTGCGCGCGCCGTCGGAGATGATGTCGGCGAGAAGACCCCCGGTCGACGGATCGGAGAGGTCGAGCAGCAGTGGCAGCGACCGGACGGACTCGCGTGCGACAACACCCTCGTCGGCGTCGACGCTCAGCGATGGCGATGCGGCAAGGACGAGTTCCTGTGTGCCCAGCGGAGTGAATACGAAGGTGGAATGGTCGGCGGTGGAATCGATCAGTCCGATCTCGGCTCGCCCGCTGCGTAGCGACGCGAGGATGCCCGCGGGACCGTCGGCGGCGAGGATTCGCACGATCACCTTGTCGAAGCGGGCACGGAAATCACGCACGATCGCGACGAGGGGTGCGACGGCGAACGCGGATTCGGTGACGATATCCACTGTCCCGGAACGTAATTCGCGGACGGCGCCGACTCGTAGACGTGCTCGCTCGACATCGGCGAGGACGCGCCGCGCGATCACCTCGACGCGTGCGCCCGCCTCGGTGAGTTCGAGTCGACGCCCCGTGCGGTCGAACAGCGTGACGCCGAGCTTGCGTTCGAGCGTACGAATCGCCTGCGACAGCGACGGCTGGGAGATGTAGAGCGCCTGCGCAGCCTTGGTGATACCGCCGTGATCGATGACCGCGACGAAATAGGTGGCAAGGTGCAGGTCCACCTCTCGATCGTAGGCGAGGGGGTACCTCGATCAGTGGCCGGTCCACTTCGGTGCGCGCTTCTCGGCAAAGGCGCGGGCGCCTTCCTGCGCGTCGTCGGAGACGAAGACGGGATCGAGGATGCCGCGCTGCGCCGCGAACAGATCGGGGTCGGTGTAGCGGATCGCCATGCTGACGACCTGCTTGGTGGCACGCACCGCCAGAGGGCCGTTCGCGGCGATCCGCGCGGCGAGTTCACGCGCGCCGTCGAGTGCCCCACCCGACGGCGTCAGGGTGTTCACCAGACCGAACTCGTGGGCGCGGGCGGCGGTGATCGGATCGCCGGTGAGTGCGATCTCCATGGCGAGTTGATAGGGCAGGATCTTGGGGAGTCGTAGCAGACCGCCCGCTGCGGCCGCGAGTCCGCGCTTGACCTCCGGCAGACCGAACTTCGCGTCGTCGGCGGCGACGATCAGGTCGGCCGAGAGCGCCAGTTCGCACCCGCCCGCCAGCGCCCAACCCTCGACGGCCGCGATGAGTGGTTTGCTCGGGGGAGCGGAGGCGATACCGCCGAAGCCACGACCCTCGACGCTGGGCAGCTCACCACGGGTAAACGCTTTGAGATCCATACCGGCACAGAAGGTTCCACCCGCCCCGGTGAGGATGCCGATCGTGATGTCGTCGCGACGTTCGAACTCGTCCATCGCTGCGGCGAGTTGCTGCGCGACCTCCTGATTGACGGCGTTGCGCGCCTCCGGGCGGTCGATGGTGAAAACGGCTACGCCGTCGGCGAATTCGGTGCGTACCGGGGTCATCGCAGAGTTCCTCTCGTGGTTGCGGATTCGATCGTCGCGGATTCGATGCTGTGATCGGCGGGTCGGGTGTCGGTGACCGTCCAGCGCACCGGCTCGTGGCCCGTCGACGAGATGATGCCGCGCGCTTCCAGTACCAAAAGGTGCGCGTTGGTCTCTCGCAATGCCACGCGGGACAGGGGAATCGACAGGTCGGAGAACGGGAGAGACCACGTGACAGCGCGGGTGACGTCCCACGCTGTGGCGCCCGGCTGGTTCCAGATCGCCTCGGCGATCTCGGTGAGTCGCTCCTCGTGGTGCGACAGGAGATCGGTCACCCGATCGGCGAGCCCGCGGAACCGGTACTCGTGACTGGGCATGGCCTCGAGGTCGCCGATGTGCTCGGTGCGCGCGAGCGACGTCAGGTAGTCGGCCAGCGGGCTCGGCGTCTGGAACGGATTGGTCGAGACATTCGGGCTGATCCGGGGGAGCAGATGATCGCCGGTGAAGATGACGCCCGCGTCGTCGTCGGCGAAGCACAGGTGTCCCGCCGTATGGCCGGGGGTCCACACCGCACGCAGATTCCACCCGGGAACGTTCAGCGGAACGTCGTCGTCGAGTTCGACGTCCATCGTGCGACCTCCCGGGAGCCGGACGAATTCGAGGAGGCCGGTGTCGGCGACGTCGGTCGGAGCGCCCAGGACACGCAGGTCCTCCTGAGCGGCTACGAACTCGCCCGCGAGTTCTTCCTCGCTGTGAAACCGCAGGTGACGGGCATCGGCGTTGTGCATCGCGAGTTGCGGGTCGGTGTGCTCCAGCAGGCGCGGGACGAGTCCGAAGTGGTCGGGGTGCAGATGGGTGACGAAGACGTGCGAGACGTCGGCGAGGTCGTGTCCGGTGGAATGGATTCCGTCGACGAGCATCTTCCAGCCCGTGTCGGTGTTCCAGCCGGTGTCGATGAGCGCGAGCCGACCGTCTGCCGTCGCCAATGCGTAGACGAGGATGTAGCGCAGCGGGTTCTCGGGAATGAGAACCGGAATCGACCAGAGGCCCGGCCGGACCTCTTCGACGGGCGGCATCTCCTTACGCACCCAGGCCTCGCGCTGGCGATGGCCGGTGACCACGATCGACGTACTCATCATCTGATCCGACCACGGCGCAACCGAGCGCCACAAACACCCGTCGACTCACAGCCCGTGAGGAAACCCCTATGTGGCTAAATGCCGAAAATCCACCTCATCTGTTGCACGCCACCTTCGGCACTGCCGAAGGTAAATCGACACAGATGAGGTGAACTTTTCTGGTCCTACTCGCCCGCGGGGCTCGGCGGCGCAACCGTCGCCTGGTCCCAGACGGCGAGCAGTTCGTCCATCACGTCGGTCGACATCCCGAACAGGCTCAGATGGCTCTCGCCGTGCAGGCTGAACAGCTTGGCGTCGGGCAGGAGCGAGACCACGTGCTCGCCGTGCGCGTAGGGGACGATGTGGTCGCGGTCCCCGTGCCACCAGCGCACCGGGGTGGAGACGTCGCTGACCGAGAAGCCCCAGTCGCGGGAGAACACCCGGACGTCGTTGAACGGTGCCTCCATGCGATGCGACCCGCCGCTGAGGAGGTCGTCGAGGAACATCGCGCGGAACTCCGGGCGGCTGAGCAACTCGCGGTCGGCGGCGGGGGAGAGCCTGCCGTAGAGCAGGATCGCGGGTTCGGCGATCGGCCGTACGAAGCGCAGTGCGGTGCTGATCACCTGCCCGACGGGTGCCCCGAGGACGGGTAGGACGGGTGCGGCGCGGCGTGCCAACGCGACCGCGCCACCGCCGATCGCCTCCGGTCCCACGGTCGGGGCCACGCCGCCGACGATTCCGGCGACGTGGACGCGTGGACCGAACTCGTGCGCGACGGCCAGCGCGTACGGGCCGCCGCCGGAGACGCCGATGACACCGAAATCGTCGATGCCGAGCGCGTCGAGGACGTCGGTGAGGTCGGCGCAGAAGTCCCGCACGGAGTCGTAGGGGTGGGCCGTCGACGATCCGACACCCGGCCTGTCGATACCGATGAGCCGCACTCCGCGGGCAGCGGCGTACTCGCGGGCTTCGAGCGGGATCTGTCGACGAGCACCCGGCGTGCCGTGGAACCACAGGATCGGGCGTCCGGACGCCGAACCGAACTCGGCGAACCCCATTCGTCGTTTCGTGCGGTCAGTTGCGTGCGTTCCGACAGCTACGGAGCCCTCGATCTTCGGGCGATCGACGTCGATCATGTGACAAGGGTCTCACGTTGCCACCTAGCCGACGAACGGCACCTGTTCAGCACGAACATTCGTTGACGCGCCGAATTCAGCGAACCCGCAGCGTGGGCGCGTACCGTTGACCGGGTGAGTGCAGACGTTTCCCCGACAACCGAGGCTTCGACGCCGTCGTCGATTCAGCGGATCGTGCGCGGCGTTCGTCACGTTGCGACGCCCTACCCGGTACGCGACCTTCCCGCCGGGCGGCATGTCGAATTGCCCGGCCGCGGAACGACTTACGTCACCGATTCCGGGCCGAAAGACGCGCCGGCGGTGTTCCTGCTGCACTCGGTGCTCACCACCGGCCTTCTCTGTTGGTATCCGTCGATTCCGCAGCTCAACGGTCGGTATCGGGTCATCACACTTGATCAGCGGTGGCACGGCCGAGGCATTCAGGCCGAGGGTTTCGATCTGCGCGACTGCGCCGACGACGTCGTCGCGCTCGCCGACGTTCTCGGCATCGACCGGTTCACCGCTGCGGGCTTCTCGATGGGCGGCGGCATCGCACAGCTCGTCTGGCGTCGACACCCGCGCAGGGTGTCAGGACTCGTGCTGTGCTCGACCGGGCCGTTCTTCAGCGAACGCGATCCGCACCGGCGCGACCGCGACGCCCGTATCGGACGAATCCTGCGCCCGATCTACGAGTCGCTGCCCCGCCCGTCCGACGCCAGCCTCGACCGCCCGGCGAAACACACGAGCATCTGGGCCACCAAGCAGTTCCTCTCGACGCCGCTCTCGCACGCGGGCGATTTCGGCGAGGGTCTTGGCAACTTCGACTCCAGCTCGTGGCTGCGCGACATCGACGTGCCCACCTCTGTCGTCGTGTCGACGAGGGATCACACCGTCGAACCCGAGCGTCAGCAACTTCTCGTCGACGGCATCCCCGGTGCACGCCGATTCGACGTCGACGGCGGCCACGCCTGCTGCGTGATCGGCGTCGAGAACTTCCTGCCGCCTTTCGTCGCGGCGGTCGACGCCGTCGCGCTCGAATCCCCGGTGCTCGTAAGCGGCAACTGACGCCATCCGACGTTCCATCTGAGGCCGAATCTCCTACAAGGAGCGCAGATTTGAAATCTTGTGCAAGTCTGTGCCAGATTTCTCGCCAGGAGCGTCACCGGTCCTGACCAGCAGTTACAGTGATCGCATTTCTCGCGCGCGTGCAGTCCGCGAGTCTGAAGGAGATCACGATGACCACGCCTACTCCGCCGCCCGACTGGTATCCCGACCCGGAGAGTCCGCGTAGCGGTCGCTACCGATGGTGGGACGGCCACAAATGGACAACGGATACGCACACTCCCTCAGAGCCGCCGGGGACTGCTGAAGCGCCGGGGATTGATCCGACTTCCAGCGTCGCGCCCCCGCCGGTGGCGACCAAGGAGAAAAATTCTCGGAAGATCTGGTACCTGATAGGGGCGCTGTGTGCAGTTGCGCTGGTAGTCGTGGTCGCCGTCGCCGTATCGGTAGCCGCATCTGACAAAGGGGCGAACAAGACCAACCGTGCATCCTCTGGCGCTGCTCAGTCGACAACAGTCGACCCCGCCGAGCAGTCCAGGGAGGCCGCAGCAGCCCAGTCGGCTCAGCGTGAAATGGAGCAGCAACGGGCCGCAGATCTCGACAAGTCGACCTACCAAGCTACTGATTCGCGTGGTTGGCAACTCGTCGCCAAGAACCCGGACTCCCACGTGGGCGAAAAATACGTGATCTATGGCCACGTCACTCAGGCTGACGCGGCGATGGGGTCTTCGACGATCCGCGCAGATACGGATGGCGCGCAAGTCGACTATTACGAGATGAATATCAACACAATCGCCAAAGCCGGCGCAGCAACCTTTGTCGACATCGTAGAGGACGACCTCGTCACCATGTGGATAGTAGTCAAAGGCTCGAAGACATATGACACCACAGTAGGTGGGAGCGTGACTGCTCCAGAGGTTGAAGTGAACATCATCGAGACCACTGGAAGCTCGAAATAGGTGCGAGCGCAACGAACCTTCGCTGTCTGAGATCTGAGTTCCGTTGAAATTCGGGACGTGAGCCATTGCCGCCCGTAGCGTTGAGTGCGCCCGGAAATCCAACTGGGCGCGGAACCCCAAGTAGGAGTGCATATGTCGCCCGTCATCGTCGTCGCAACGCTATCGCCGAAGCCCGGACAGGAGGCAGCGGTGCGCGAGGCAGTGATCGCGGCGGTCCCCAAGGTGCAGACCGAGCCGGGTTGCCAGCTGTACTCACTGCACGAGGCCACCGGCGATGGCACCGATCTGGTGATGATCGAGAAGTGGGAGTCGTTCGACGCCCTGGCTACGCACGGCAAGGGAGCCGCCCTCGCCGAACTCGGCGCAGCGCTGAACGATCTGCTCGCCGCACCGCTCGACATCAAGACGTTCGACGCCGTGCCCGCGGGTGACCCCGACAAGGGTGCAATCTGACGTAGGGTCTATTACGTGCCCTCCTTCAGCCCATTGGAGTGGCCGGTCTTCCGGCAGTTACGCACCGGCGACAAGTTCGGCCGCGGTCCGGCCGTGCAGTCGGCGCGCACCCGCGCAACCGAACCGAGGACCGCCACCGCCGACCGCGTGGTGCAGAGCGTCTGCCCGTTCTGCGCAGTCGGCTGCGGGCAGAAGGTCTACGTCAAGGACGAACGCGTCATCCAGATCGAGGGCGATCCCGACTCGCCGATCTCGCGCGGACGCCTCTGCCCCAAGGGCGCGTCGAGCGAGCAACTGGTCAACAATCCGATGCGGCAGCGCACCATTCGCTACCGCGCGCCGTACGCGACCGAGTGGACAGACCTCGATCTCGATACCGCCATCGACATGATCGCCGACCGCTTCGTCGAGTCGCGTCGTCGAACCTGGCAGGACACCGACGAGCAGGGGCGCGTACTCCGACGCACCATGGGCATCGCATCGCTCGGCGGCGCGACCCTGGACAACGAAGAGAACTATCTGATCAAGAAGCTCTTCACCGCGGCGGGCGCGATCCAGATCGAGAACCAGGCGCGCATATGACACTCCGCAACCGTTCCCAGTTTGGGAGCTTCATTCGGACGCGGCGGCGCAACGCAATCACTGCAGGACATGGCGAACTCCGACTGCATCGTGCTCATCGGCGGCAACATGGCCGAGGCGCACCCGGTCGGCTTCCAGTGGGTGGTTGAGGCGCGCTCGCGTGGTGCGCGGGTCATCCATGTCGACCCGCGGTTCACCAGGACGTCGGCCAACGCCGACAAGCACATCTCGATCCGTGTCGGCTCCGACGTCGTGCTGCTCGGTGGGCTGATCAACTACATGCTCACCCACGAGCGGTACTTCCGTGAGTACGTCGTCGCGTACACCAACGCCGCGACGATCGTGAACGACGAGTACCGCGACACCGAGGACCTCGGCGGACTGTTCTCCGGCTTCGACCCCGAGACCGGACAGTACGACCCGTCGACGTGGGCCTACGCCGACGCAGAGGACAGCGGCGGCATCGAATCGCCCGGTATCGAATCGCCAGGCGGCGACGAGCACGGCGAGACGGCAGCGGCGCGTGCGGCAGGCGACCAGCACGGTTCGGGCGGTCCGCCTCTCGAACACGCGAACGTGCTCCGCGACGACTCGTTGACCGATGAGCGCACGGTCTTCCAGGTCCTCAAACGCCACTTCTCCCGGTACACGCCGGAGATGGTCCGCGACATGTGCGGGATCTCGGTCGAGGAGTTCACCTACCTCGCCGAGTCGATCGCCGACAACTCCGGCCGTGACCGCACAACGTGTTTCGGCTATGCGACCGGTTGGACGCAGCACACCCTCGGCGCCCAATTCATCCGTACCGCGGCGATCCTGCAGTTGTTGCTCGGCAACGTCGGTCGCCCCGGCAGCGGCATCATGGCGCTGCGCGGACACGCGAGCATCCAGGGTTCCACCGACATCCCGACCCTGTTCAACCTGCTTCCCGGCTATCTGCCGATGCCGTCGGTTGGCAAGCACGACACTCTCGACGAGTACCTCGCGGGCGTCGGATCGCCACAACAGAAGGGGTATTGGGCATACGCCGACACCTACATGGTGAGCCTGCTCAAGGCGTGGTTCGGCGACGCCGCCACTGCCGACAACGACTGGTGCTACGACTACCTGCCCAGGTTGAACGGGCCCGCCGGCACATATCAGACCACCGTGTCGATGCTCGACGACGAGGTCGAGGGCTACTTCGTACTCGGCCAGAACCCTGCCGTCGGATCGGCCAACGGCAGACAGCAGCGCCTGGCGATGAGCCATCTCAAGTGGCTGGTGGTGCGTGACCTCAACATGATCGAGTCGGCGACCTGGTGGAAGGAGGGACCCGAGATCGCCTCCGGCGAATTGCGCACAGAAGACATCGGTACCGAGATCTTCTTCATGCCTGCAGCAACGCACGTCGAGAAGGCCGGCTCGTTCACCCAGACCCAACGCATGGTGCAGTGGCGGCATCAGGCGGTTGCGCCGCCGGGACAGGCGCAGAGCGAACTCGACTTCTTCTACGAACTCGGGCAGCGCATCCGCGCGCGGCTGGCCGACTCCGACGACCCGCGCGACCGACCGCTCCTCGACATGACATGGGACTACCCGCTCGACGAGCACGGCAACCCCGAACCGGAGTCGGTGCTCTCGGAGATCAACGGCTACTTCACATCTGGCGAGCACGCGGGCGAGAATCTCACCAGCTACACGCAGATGAAGGCCGACGGTTCGACGGCGGGCGGCTGCTGGATCTACACCGGCATCTATGCGCACGCGACGAACATGGCCGCGCGGCGGGTACCGCACGGCGGCGACTCGGTGAGCCAGCACGAGTGGGGCTGGGTGTGGCCGGCGGATCGTCGAATTCTCTACAACCGCGCCTCCGCCGACCCCGAGGGCAAACCGTGGAGCGAGCGCAAGCGCTACATCTGGTGGGATGCACAGGCGCGCAAGTGGGTTGGCGACGACGTGCCCGACTTCCCGGTCGACAAGGCGCCCGATGCCCGCCCCGATCCCGATCTCGGGGGAGCTGAGGGACTCGCGGGCGACGACCCGTTCATCATGCAATCCGACGGCAAGGGTTGGCTTTTCGCGCCCAAGGGGCTCGTCGACGGCCCGCTGCCCGCGCATTACGAGCCGCAGGAGTCGCCGGTCGCCAACGCGTTGTACCCGCAGCAGCAGGCCCCCGCACGAATCATGTTCGCGCGTAACGACAATCTCGACGCTCCGAGCGCGGGAGACGAAGGCGTCGACGTCTACCCGTATGTGTTCACCACCTACCGCCTCACCGAGCACCACACCGCGGGCGGGATGAGTCGCTGGTCGCCGTATCTCGCCGAGCTGCAACCGGAGATGTTCTGCGAGGTCTCCCCGGCACTCGCCGCCGAACGCGGGCTGGTCAACGAGGGTTGGGCGACGATCATCTCGCCGCGCGCGGCCATCGAGGCACGTGTACTGGTCACCGATCGGGTGAAGACGTTGCGTATCAACGGACGTGACGTCCATCAGGTCGGTCTGCCCTATCACTGGGGCGTCGGCAGCGACGCCGTCGTCAGTGGCGACGCCGCGAACGACCTGATCGGTGTCACGCTCGACCCCAACGTCCAGATCCAGGAGTCCAAGGTCGGGTCGTGTGAGGTGATCGCGGGGCGTCGACCTCACGGGCAGGCGCTACTCGACCTGGTGCACGACTACCAGCAGCGCGCAGGCGTGACACCCGAGACCGACAACGTGCGCATCACCGATCCCGAGCACGAGACAATCTATCCGCCAACCGATTCCGATGATGCGGACGGAGAGGGGTTCACCCGATGGTGAGGAGTGCGAGATGAGTCATCAACTGTCCGGTCCCACCGATCCCAGTGCAGACGCGCACTGGGGCGACGCCGAACGTCCGCGCAAGGGGTTCTTCACCGACACGTCGATCTGTATCGGCTGCAAGGCATGCGAGGTCGCGTGCAAGGAATGGAACCAGAACCCACGTGACGGCGACCTCGAGCTGACGGGCATGTCGTACGACAACACCGTCGCGCTCGGTGCGAGTACGTGGCGACACGTCGCATTCATCGAGCAGGACCGCGACCGCATCGACAAGGCACGCGAATCCGGCCGTGCCCTGGTCGGTTTGGGGATGCCGACGATGCCCGGGGGTACTATCTCGGCCGACGCCACGATTCCCGACGCCGTGGACACCACCCCGCCCGACACGCCCGAGTTCCGTTGGCTCATGTCGTCGGACGTCTGCAAGCACTGCACGCACGCGGGTTGTCTCGACGTGTGCCCGACCGGCGCGTTGTTCCGCACGGAGTTCGGGACGGTCGTCGTGCAGCACGACGTGTGCAACGGGTGCGGAACCTGTGTCGCAGGTTGCCCTTTCGGCGTCGTCGAACGTCGATCCGACGGCACCGTCGAGCCGACGACGCGCGAGGGGCAGCGCAAGGGCGAGCAGCCTCCAGTGCCCAGACGTGGTGTGGCACAGAAGTGCACGCTCTGTTACGACCGACTCGTCGACGACGAGACGCCCGCATGCGCCAAGACCTGCCCGACGACGTCGATCAAGTTCGGCGATCACGACGACATGGTCGACACCGCGCGCGAACGCGTCGAGCAACTACACGCGCAGGGGATGACCGAAGCCCGGCTCTATGGGGCGAATTCCAACGACGGAGTCGGCGGCACCGGGTCGGTGTTCCTTCTCCTCGACGAGCCCGAGGTCTACGGCCTTCCGCCGGACCCACGCGTGTGCACGGCCGACCTCCCCACCATGTACCGACGAGCGGGCGCTGCCGCCCTCGGAATGGTTGCCGCGGCGGCGGTCTCGTTCCTGACCGGCAGAAAGCGATGACCTCCGACTACGATTCGCTGCGCCCGCCCGAGCCCGGTCGCCGAAAGCGCAAGGGCGGCAAGGGTCGTCGACGCGGCTTGTTCGGCCAGGGCGACGGCGCGCGCGAGATGTCGATGGTGCCCGACGTCGAGTTCGAGAAGGTCGACGTCGAGGGCTACTACGGACACAACGTGGTCAAGCCTGCGCCGTGGGACGACAAGGTCGCGGCGTACCTGTTCCTCGGTGGCGTCGCGGGTGGGTCGGGAGTACTCGCGGCGGGTGCACAGTTCACGGGGCGAGAAGTGTTGCGCCGCAACGCCCGTCTCAGTGGTCTCGCCGCGGCCGGGCTGGGTGGGGTTGCGCTCATCGCCGACCTGGGCCGACCCGATCGGTTCTACAACATGCTGCGCACCTTCAAGGTGACGTCGCCGATGAGCGTCGGGTCATGGATACTGTCCGGCTTCTCCGGCGGCATCGGGGTCGCGGCCGCGGCGGAAGTGGATCGGCTTCTCCGAGAAAGACTTCCGCTCGGACCGTTGCGTACTGTTCTGCACGTCGTGGAGGCGCCGGCGGGACTCGTCGGCGGCGCGATGGGGCCGCTGCTCGCCGTGTACACCGCGGCGCTGCTGGGCGATACGGCCACACCGACGTGGAACGCGATGCACCGCGACCTGCCCTTTGTCTTCGTCAGCTCGGCAAGTCTCGCGGCGAGCGGACTGGCCCTGGTCACCACACCGCTCGACGAGGTGGGCCCGGCACGGACGCTGGCCGTGCTCGGCGTGGTGGGCGATGTGGCGGCCACCCGCGTCATGGAAGCGCGCATGGATCCGATTGCCGCAGAACCGCTCCACCACGGCAAGGCAGGCACGCTGATGCGCTGGGCAGAACGCCTGGCGGTCATCGGGGGAGTGGGCACACTGCTCAGTGGTCGTTCGCGGGTCGCGTCAGCCGCGTCGGGACTCGCCTTGCTCGCGGCGTCGGCCTGTACCAGGTTCGGTGTGTTCCACGCGGGCATCGAGTCGGCGAAGGACCCGCGCTACACGATCGAACCGCAGAAGCGACGCCTCGCCGCTCGCCGCGCCGCCGGATTCACCGACGACTCGATCACGACTGCGGACTGATCGCGTCGTGGCGTTCGCGCCGAGCGTGTCGGGCCAGTGGTCGGTGGTCGTTGGACGGCGCCACCACCACGCGATTCCCGCCCTGTCGTTTCGCGAGGTACATGGCGGCGTCGGCGTCTTCGAGGAGTCGGTCGACGTTCGCCTTGACGTCCGGTGAGGTGACGCTGATTCCGACGCTGACGGTCACCGACGGTGAGGTGTCGGCTGCGACGCCGATGCGGATGCGCTCGGCAAGCGAACGGGCGGTGCGCAGGTCGTCGTCGAGAATCACGGCGAACTCCTCGCCGCCGGTTCGCGAGGCGATGACATTGCGGATGCCTGCCAGCCGATGACACGCCTCCATGATCCGACCTGCCACGCGCACGAGCACCAGGTCGCCGACCTGGTGGCCGTGGGTGTCGTTGATCGCCTTGAATCCGTCGATGTCGATGATGATCACCGAGACCGTTCGGGCTGAGTTGTCGAGCCCACCGACGTATCGCGTAAGGCCTCGCCGATTGGCCAAGCGCGTCAGCGGATCGGTGCCGGCGTCCATGGCGTTGGTGCCCAGAACCCAGAAGAAGTAGTGCATCGAGGGCATGATCAGTGCCACCAGGGCAAGGGGGGCGATGCCCTTGGACATGGCCACCAACAGCATCGGCCGCCCGTCGTCGATAGCCACCAACGTGATCAAACTCACAATGACTGCGGACGCGAATGTCGCGTGCAGGATGTGTGACCGTGGCGTGCAGAAGAACACCGCGAATGCGCTCATGATCGAGAAAAGGGTGACGCCTGCGATGCCGAGCATGCGGTCGTGATGCCCAAAGCATGCGGTTGCGATCACGGCGTCGGCGAACACCAGTACCAGAAGGCTTTCGGTTCGTGTCGGCAGCGGAAGCAGCCACCACCGGAGGACCAGCGTCGCGGCGACGACGGCTGTGACCAGCAGAATGTTCTCGACGAGGGGCGAAAACCCCGAGCTCGACGACGCGGCAGCGGCCGCTGAGGCGAATCCCAACAGGGCCGCGCCCAGCGACAACACGAGCCGTTTGAGGGGTGCATTTCCGAGTTGATCGAAGAGTGCGACGCGCCACTGCAGTGGCGTTGAGTCACGCAGCCATTCCGAGACCGCGATAGCGCTGCGACGCTGCACCCGTCTCCCCCTCGGACTCGACGTGTGTAGAAACAATAGAGCGCCAGGGGGTCAGTGTCAGCGAATGTCGATCCCGGAACCTGGCGTTTCAGTCCCTGCAACTGCAACGATCTCGCCGATGATCGGGTATCCGGGTACTTCGCCGACCAGCAGCAGCCCGCCGGACGTCTGGGCGTCGGCGAGCATCAGGAGGTCGTTCTCGTCGACACCGCGTCCGACGTCGAGGTGGTCGCGAACCCAGTCGAGATTGCGGCGAGTTCCGCCCGAGACGTATCCGTCGTCGAGCGCGTCGCGGGCGCCGTCGACCAGGGGGACGGCAGAAGCGTCGATCACCGCGCGCACCCCCGAGGCCCTCGTCAGTTTGTGGAGGTGCCCGAGCAATCCGAATCCGGTGACGTCGGTGCCCGCGCGGACACCTGCAGCGAGGGCGGCGTCGGCGGCGTCGCGGTTGAGTGTTGTCATGACGTCGATCGCGGCGTCGAATACTTCGCCGGTCTGCTTGTGCCGGTTATTGAGCATCCCGACGCCGATCGGTTTGGTCAGGGTGATCGGCAGTCCGACGGTCGCGGCGTCATTGCGGATGAGCGCGTCTGGCGACGCGACACCGGTGACGGCCATGCCGTACTTCGGCTCGGGGTCGTCGATGCTGTGGCCGCCGATCACCGGGCAATCGGCCTGCGCTGCGACGGCCAGTCCGCCGCGCAGCACCTCGGTCATCAGTTCCATCGGCAGAAGGTCGCGCGGCCAGCCGACGAGGTTGATCGCGACGACGGGCGATCCGCCCATTGCGTAGATGTCGGAGAGTGCGTTCGCGGCTGCGATGCGTCCCCAGTCGTAGGCGTCGTCGACGACAGGGGTAAAGAAGTCGGCGGTGGAGAGGACGGCGAGGTCGTCGCGGATGCGTACGGCTGCGGCGTCGTCGCCGTCGTCGAGGCCGACCAGGATGTTGTCGCCGCTCTGGCCGGTCAACCCCGCGACTGCGGCCTCGAGCTCGCCCGGCGGGATCTTGCACGCACAGCCGCCACCGTGGGCGTAGCCGGTCAACCTGATCGTCGGGCTCTGCGAATCCGGATTCGTCTCGACGGTGCTCATCTCACCGAGGGTAATTGCAGGGGTGATGCCAGATCGGCGGTATGGTCGCCGAGGAGGCGTCTGGGTTCCTGGTGGGCCCCCCGGTCTTCAAAACCGAGGAGGTCGAGTATCTCGGTCTGGCGGGTTCGATTCCCGTCCGCCTCCGCCACAGCTTGTTCTTGAAGGAGGCGCGGTGACCCGATCCGATCCCCGACGGCGGATCCCGCGCACCGACCATCTGCTGGCCGATCCCGAGATCGCCACGGCTGCACGACGACTCGGTGAGCAAGCCGTCCGCGGCGTCGTCCGCGATGTTCAGGAGTCGGCCAGGCGAGGCGACGTCGATCCCGACGACGTGCTGGGAGTCATTCGGGAAACACTCGTCCGACGCCGCGTCGGCACCGGACGGTCGGTGCTGAACGCGACGGGGGTCGTGGTGCACACCAACCTCGGTCGAGCACCGTTGTCGACGGCCGCACGCGATGCGGTCCTCGATGCGTGCGGCTACGTCGACGTCGAACTCGACCTGGAGTCGGGTACGCGCTCGCGTCGCGGCGTCGCGACCCGCGAGGCGTTGCTGCGCGCCTGTCCCGCCGCAGGCGACGCCCTGATGGTGAACAACGGTGCTGCCGCGATGGTGCTGGCCACCACCGCGCTCGCGGCCGGACGCGAGGTGGTCATCAGTCGCGGCGAGATGATCGAGATCGGCGCGGGTTTTCGGCTCACCGACCTCATCGAGTCGACCGGTGCGCGACTGCGCGAGATCGGGACCACCAACCGCACACACCTGCGCGACTACGCCGCAGCACTCGCAGACGGTGACGTCGGCTGCGTACTCAAGGTCCACCCGAGCAACTACCGGGTCAGCGGATTCACCGCGGAGGCGACCATCGCCGAGCTGGCGGAACTGACGGCCTCCCAGGGCGTTCCGCTCATCGCCGACCTCGGGAGCGGACTCCTCGTCCCCGACGCCGCGCTCCCCGACGAACCGGACGCGTCGTCTGCGCTGGCCGCAGGCGCCGATCTGGTGATCGCCAGCGGCGACAAGTTGCTCGGAGGTCCGCAGGCCGGAATCCTGCTCGGCGACGCCGATCTGGTCGGTCGACTGTCGAAACATCCACTCGCGCGGGCGGTTCGTGCCGACAAGCTCGCCCTCGCGGCGATGGAGGCGACGCTCGTCGGACCTCTGCCGCCGGTGGCCGAGTACCTGCACGCCGACAACGGGCGGTTACGTCAGCGGGCCGAGGCGGTCACCGCAAGAGTCGGTGAAGGCGTGAACGTGGTGCCCCACGACGGCAGGGTAGGCGGGGGAGGAGCTCCGGGAGTTCCGTTGCCCGGCTGGGCGATTGCGCTGCCGGAACAGACCGCCAAGGCGTTGCGCGTCGGCACTCCCGCAGTGCTCGCACGTGTCCACGACGGCGTATGTCTCGTCGACCTGCGATGCATCCCGGAGACGGACGACGAGATTCTCGCCGAAGCGGTCGCGCATGCGCTCGGCGTCGTCCGCGTGTCGGGGGCGACTGGCTGAGGTGTACGTCGTCGCCACGGCGGGGCACGTCGATCACGGGAAGAGTGCGTTGGTGCGTGCCCTGACGACGATGGAACCGGACCGCTGGGCCGAAGAGCGACGTCGAGGACTGACGATCGACCTCGGATTCGCCTGGATGGCAACACCATCCGGCGCCGACATCGCATTCGTCGACGTTCCGGGTCACGAGCGATTCCTCGGCAATATGTTGGCGGGAATCGGTCCGGCGCCCGTGGTGGCGTTCGTCGTCGCTGCCGACGAGGGGTGGAGCAGGCAGTCGTCGGATCATCGCGATGCGATCGCCGCGCTCGGCATCGATCGTGGCGTGCTCGTGATCTCGCGGGCAGACCTCGCCGACGCGGAGCGGATCTCCGACGTCGTCGCGCAGGCACGCGACGAATTGTCGGGGACAGGTCTCGCCGACGCACCTGTCGTCGTCACCTCGGCGTTGACGGGGCGTGGGATCGACGAGCTGCGCGAGACGATCGCAGACGTGCTGCAGCGCAACCCGTTTCCCTCAGATGCCGCACCCGTTCGATTCTGGATCGACCGTGCGTTCACCATCAAAGGTGCGGGTGCCGTGGTCACCGGGACGTTGTCGGCCGGGTCGGTGGGACGTGGTGACACGCTGGATGTGTTGACGGGCCGAGGCATTCGATCGGTCACCGTGCGTGGTGTGCAGAGTGAGAACACGCCGCGCGAACGTGTCGGGCCGGTGAGCCGGGTGGCGATCAACTTGCGCGACGTGTCGGCGTCGGACGTCGCGCGGGGTGATCTGCTGTTGAGTCCCGGGGTGTGGCGGCTGACCGACTGTGTCGACATTCGACGTGTCAGTGGTCCTGAGTTCGACTCGGTACCAAGCGCTCTGAGTGTTCATGTCGGCACGGCCGCGCTGCGAGTTCGGCTCCGCCCGTTCGACGCCGACCACGCGCGGATCACGCTCGAGCGAGCCGTTCCGCTGATTCTCGGTGATCGACTGGTGCTCCGCGACGCGGGCAGCGGTCGGATCGGTGGGGGTGTCGTGGTGGATGCGGAGCCACCGCCCCTGCGGCGTCGCGGTGATGCGGCGCGTCGAGCAGATGCGTTGTCGGGCATGAGTGATCGAGGCGACACACGACGTGAGGTCGAGCGTCGCGGTGCCGTAGCCGTCGAGCATCTGCGACGGCTCGGTGTCGTCGGAGCCGAGGCAACGCCGCCCGAGGGCGTGCGCGTTGTCGGGGACTGGTGGGTCGACGAGCAGGCGTGGGCGGAGTGGGTCGAACGGCTCCGCGACGCTGTTGATGCTGTCTATCAACGAGACTCGCTCGCAGAGGGTTTGCCTCGCGCAAGCGTGGGAGGCGTCGTCGGACTACCGTCGGATGCGCTTGTCGCGCCTCTCATCGCCGACGCCGGTCTGGACCATGCGGGCGGGTTCCTGTCGAAACCCGGTGTGGCGCGCGGACTCGGCGATGCGGAGGAAGCCATCGCGGCACTCGAGCGTCGGTTTGCCGACGATGCCTTTGCCGCGCCGGAAGCCGACGACCTCGCCGCACTCGGGCTCGGCCCCAAACAACTGGCGGCAGCCGAGCGCCTCGACAGGCTACTTCGGTTACGTGACGGTGTTGTGCTCTCGCCTCGATCGCCTGCGTTGGCGATGCGGGTTCTGGCTGCTATTGATCAGCCCTTCACGACGAGCGAGGCCCGAAAGGCATTGGGCACCACGCGCCGCGTCGCCATCCCCTTGCTCGAGCACCTCGACGAGCGCGGCTGGACACGACGCCTCGATGCGGGGCATCGCGAAGTGGTTCGGTGATCCTCGGATCGGGTGGCGGTGCAGTCGTCAGGTCCAGGTCTGCGAGAGCAGCATGGCGGTCAGAGCTTGGGCTGTGCGGTCGCAGAACTCGTCGCGCCCGGTCTCACCGAAGGTGAGAGCCTGCAGCAGCGTCTGGCCCACGAGGATGTCGAATGCCACGTCGAGTCTCTGTTCGACCTGGGCCGGATCATCACCACTTACGTGGACAGCCAGTCGCTCGACGAATACCGCTCGTGCGCCCGAATCGGCACGGTCGAGGAGCCGTTGGTACAACTCCGGGTCTTGTTGATAGTCGGAGATCAAGCCCGGTAGGGCTGCTCGGGTCACGGGGTCGGCGAGCGTAGCGAGAAACACTGTCGCCCATGCCCGAAGGTTCCTTTTCAGATCACCCTGGTCCTCGGGTAGCGAGACGCTGTCCGTCTGCCTGAAGGCGGCATCCTCGATGAGCATCTCGCGACGCGGCCAGCGCCGGTAGATCGTAGGTGCACCAACCCCCGAGTGGCGCGCGATCGCCGCGACGGTCGCGCCTCGATATCCCTCGTCGAGCAGTAGCTGTTTGGTCGACGCGATCACCGCACGATCCTTCTCGGGATCGCGGGGGCGGCCGGTGCCGCTGGTCGCTGACGTCATGAAGCGAATCTATCGGAAGCGGCTCCTCGTAGTTACATTACGTGTCAGCATGTAACGATAATCCGACGAAGGGTGTGACCGTTGCTTGTTCCTCACGATGAGATCCTGTGCCACCAAATGGCGACGACGTTCGACCATGTCGGTCAGAGCGACCTGCGCTGGGTCGAGCGGATCGTCATGTACGGCTTCGATATTTCCGGTGACGTCAATGTCATGACCGGGATGGCGAGATATCCCAATCGCAATGTGACGGATGCCTACGCGATGGTCACCCGAAAAGACGGCACCGCGCACGTTGCTCGAATGTCGACCGAATTGCAGCCGGAGAGTGCCGGAGCTCTCGGCGTCTACCAGATCGGACCGTTCACCTACGAGATCGAGGAGCCTCTGCGTGCGGTGCGAGTTCGTCTGGCGCCCAACGAGTCCGGAATCTCGCTGGATCTGAGTCTACGTGGTCGGTTCGACGCGTATGAGCAGACGCCGGCGTTTCATCGCAGTCGTGGACGCGTGCTCGAGGACGCACGACGCTTCTATCAGAATGGTGTGGTCGAGGGATTCTTGTCCATCGGGGACGAGCGCATCGAGATCGATTCGCGGAAATGGTGGTTCGGCCGCGACCACTCGTGGGGTGTGCGTCACGGCGGGGGTGGCGGCAGCATCTCCGAGGGCCCGGAGCGACAGCCCACCGAGATCCCCGACGGGGTCCTCTACTACATGGGAATCTTCGAATTCGACGACCAGCTTGTGCATTTCGCACAGCGCGAGGACAGCGCGGGGCGTCGCACCCAGTTCGAGGGCGAGCTCCTGTATCCGAGTGACACCCAACGCGCTCCCGGCCGCCTCATCGATGTCGAGCACGATCTGACTTTCCGCGATGATCTGCGTGTCGTGAGCGGAGGTAGTTTCTCGATCATTCGCGACGACCGTTCTCGCTCTCAGATCGAAGTCAAGCCGCTGACCGACTTTTGGCCAGGTATCGCGGGCTACGACGACTATCGTGGCTATGCCAGCGGGTATTGGCGTGGAACGGATTTCATCGACAGTTTCACCGTCAATACTCTGGAGATCGACGAGATCCGGCCGGCCTCGATGCTCAGCGAAACGCTGTGTGAGGTTCGGATGGACGGCAAGGTCGGCCACGGGCTCGTCGAGATGGTCTTTCTCGGCGCGTATCCGCGCTACGGCTACACCGGATGGTGAGCGGTATGGAACACGACGTCGAACAGCGTTGCGCTGAAACGGATCTGGCCGAGGTGCTGACTCCCATTCTTCGAGCGAGACTTGCGGAGGCGGCGTCGGCCGATGTGATCTCCTGTGTGCGAACGGAGACGGGGTATTCCACGGAGACGTTCATCGTGACCGTAGACGGGGTTGCCGAGCCGGACACACGGTCGCGCACTCGGCGATACGTCCTGCGACGACCTCCCCGGCTGGCGATCCTGCCCGACTACGACCTCGAAAAGCAGTTCCGTGTGATGCACCGGCTCACCGAATCCGATGTGCCGGTGCCGCGGGTGCGCTTCTTTGAGGCTGACCCTGCCGATCTCGGAACACCGTACTTAGTCATGGATTTCGTCGATTCGGTCTACACCGTCGGTGATGTTCCTCCGTATCATCAGGCGGGAATCTTTGCCGACACCGACGATGCGGGCCGGGCTCGATTGTGGAACGGCTGCGTGGACATGATCGCGCGGATACATCGTGCCGATGTCGGGCGAGACCGTCTGGGCTTCCTCCGTCTGAACACCGATTCGTCACCGGGCCCTGAGGGCCTCGCGCGCTATCTGCGCACGTCTATCGAATGGGCGTATGCGGGTGAGCCCATTCATCCGGGACTGCTGGGCGGGCTCGACTGGCTTGACGCCCATCTCTACGAACCACGTCGAATCGGCCTGTGCTGGGGCGACGCTCGAATGTCGAATCTGTTGTTCGGCAGAGACTTCGAGCCGGTAGCGGCGCTCGACTGGGAGATGGCATACCTCGGAGATCAGGCGGCCGACATTGCATGGATGTTGACCACGGATTGGATCAGCAGCCCGCATGAGGGGCACGCGCCATCGCCGGGTGTACCCACTGCCGCCGAGACCATAGCCCGCTACGAGGATGCGGTTGGTGGGCGGGTTGAGCACATGACATTTCACTTCATCAGTAGCGCGTTGCTGCTCGGACTTCCGCTCATACGCCTCGACAGGTCCATGGGGCTCGGCGGACTGCTTCCCGAGGTGTGTGCCAACAGAATCGAAGCGGTACTCGGCGGTGAATGCGACACTGCAGGGTAGGAGGTGCTCGATGAGTGCGGCAACGCGATTCCGCTTCTACACGGCCACGAGTCTCGACGGTTTCCTCGCCGACACGGCCGACTCGCTCGATTGGTTGCTCAGCCAGCCGATCGACGAGGACGGTCCGATGAATTACGCGGAGTTCATCGGCGACGTCGGAGCCCTGGCGATGGGGTCGACCACGTACGAGTGGCTCGTCGAACATGAAGTGGAACAGGGTAATCCGTGGCCGTACGAGGTCCCGACGTTCGTCTTCAGTACGCGCGACCTGACTGCTGTCGCCGACACCATCCGCGTGGTGTCCGGGTCGCCTGCGGATCATCGCGCTGCACTGGTCGACGCCGCTGCCGGACGTGACGTCTGGATCGTCGGCGGTGGCGACCTGGCCGCGCAGTTCTGGGCGTCGGGAATGCTCGACGAACTCGTGGTGTCGATCGCGCCCGTGCTGCTCGGCTCCGGGCGTCCACTGTTCACCGCGAGGTGCGACCTCGAACTGCGTGACCTCGCGCGCAATCAGGGATTCGTCTGCGCCCGATACGACGTCACGGCGTTCCGCTGAACGTTCCTTGCGCGTCGATATGACGTCGCCCACAGAAATATTGCGAGCAACTAGGTTGTGCACAATCTAAATCGGGCCTAGTCTTCTTCACGTGGGAAAGATTCGCCTCGACGACCATCTGTGCTTCGCGCTCTACACCGCGTCGCGCGCGATCATCGCCGCCGAGCGACCGGGTTTGCGCGAACTCGGACTGACGTATCCGCAGTACCTCGTGATGCTGGTGCTGTGGGAGGAAGAATCTGTCCCGATCGGCCGGCTCGGGGAGCGTCTACAACTGGACTCGGGCACCGTGTCACCACTGGTTCGTCGTTTGGAGTCGATGGGACACGTGGAACGTCACAGGTCTCCCGACGACGAGCGGTCGACGATCGTGTCACTCACCGAATCGGGCGCGGCGCTGGGCGAAAAGTCTGACTGCGTGATGGCCGCCTTGGTCGACGCGTTGACCGATCCTGTGGAATCCGATGCCGACTTCGACGTCGACGCGGCCGTCGAGCTGCGTGCGGCACTGCACCAACTATCTGATGTGTTGCGCGCCAACCAGGCTCGCTGAAAAGAAGGGATGTCACCATGAAGACTCTGTACACAGCCGAGGCGCTTGCGACAGGCGAAGGCCGGGACGGTCACGCCAGGACGAGCGACGGACAACTCGATCTCGACCTCGCTATCCCCAAGGAGCTGGGAGGTCCCGGCGGCGCGACGAATCCGGAGCAGCTCTTCGCAGCCGGCTACGCCGCGTGCTTCCACAGTGCGCTGCGCACCGTTGCGCGGGCTGAGAAGGCCGACGTCAGCGACTCGGCCGTTGGCGCCCGAGTGTCGTTGGGCTCCAACGACTCCGGCGGGTTCGAGCTGGCCGTCGTTTTGGAGATCTCGTTGCCTGCGCTGAGCGCAGACGACGCGCAGGCACTCACCGCTGCGGCCCATCAGGTGTGCCCGTACTCCAACGCCACGCGCGGCAATATCGACGTCACGCTGACACTCGTCGACGAGTAGTCACGACACCGGCGGTCGAACTCCAGATTCTCTGTCGGTGCCCACCGATACTCTGATACTCGAACATGTTGTCGATTGTCAGGGGGCATCGTGAACGCCAGCAGCACAACCATTTTCGACGACGCCGACCCGTCCGGGTTGGAGTTGGATCAGATCGCAGACCGCCTTGTGGGGCACGCCAGTCAGATCGCGAGCCTGACAGGGCGGTTCTTGCTGCTGCTGTCCGAGTTCGATCGCAGGAAAGGGTGGACGGGCGAGGGGATCATTTCTTGTGCGCACTGGTTGACGCTGCGAACCGGCTTGTCGCCGCGGACGGCACAGGAGTACGTGCGGGTGGCGCGCACGCTCGACGGTGTGCCCCGGATTCGGGATGCGTTCGTCGAGGGCCGACTGTCGTATTCGAAGGTGCGTGCGCTGACGCGAGTCGTGATGCCCGACCGCGAGGACGAGTTGCTCAGCGTCGCGTTGTCTGCCGACGCTGCTCAGCTCGAGCGGGTCGTGAGAGCTATTCGTTCGATCGATCAGCGTGAGCGAGAGGCGAGCGAGGGCGAGGTCGAATCGACGGCGTCGTGGGAGTGGAATTCCGACGGCACGTTGTCGGTGCGCATGCGGTTGTCGGCATTGGACGGGGCGTCGTTCCTTGCAGCGACGGTGCGTGCCGAATACGAACGAACGCGCACGTCGCCCGGTGACGCCGGACCGTCGGTGACGGATCTGGTTGCCGCACAGATTGATTCGGCAGGTAATTCTGACCGGGAGGCCGAGATCGAGGAGGCCGGCCTCGAGCCCGCCGATCAACGGTTGTGGCGGCATACCCCTGCCAACATTGCGCCCGCGGTGGTGCTGATGGCGGAGACGATGCAGTCGGCGATCGACGTGCCGACGTTCACTCCCGGGGCCGAGGTGGTCGTGCACAGCCAGTCGTCTGAGGCTGACTCGTACGTCGAGGGTGGGCCTGCGCTCTCAGCGGTCGAGGAGGCGGAGGCGTCGTGTTCGGGCACCAAGACCGAGGTGCGTCACGGAAGGCAGGGCAGCATCACGTCGTGGGGCCGTCGAACGCGGACGCCCTCGACGCGGACGCTGCGCGCGATCCTCGCTCGCGATGGTGGGTGCCGCTACCCGGGGTGTGGACGGACTAAGCATCTACACGCGCATCACGTCCGGTTCTGGTCGCGTGGTGGTGCCACGACTCCCGACAACCTGGTGCTGCTGTGTTCGTCGCATCACCGCGCGCTGCATCGCGGCGAGTTCTCGATCACGGCGCATGCGTTGCAGCAGTTCACATTTCATCGTCAGGATAATGGGCAGCTGATCGAACAGGCGCCGCCGATCAGTGCGCCACACGGTTGGCGGCCCGCGGCGATATCCGACGACGCGGTGGTCCCCGAAAACCCCGGACCGCTCGACCTGGGCTACACAACCGAGGTGCTGTACGCCAGTTGGCGTTTCAAGCAATCCGCCGCGGCCCGCGCCGACCGACCTGCCTCGCTGGCAGCCGCGTGACGACGTTCAGCGGAACGCTCGACGGACTCGCCGCGTGCCAGCGCGGACTCCGTCATGAGTGCCCCCAGTAGGGCTCGAACCTACGACCTGCGGATTAAAAGTCCGTAGCTCTACCAACTGAGCTATAGGGGCGGACGCCTCGGCGCTGCGGCCGACGCAGGAAGTGAGTTTACAGGTCGGCTACGCGGCGGTGCATCGACGGTGGGCTTGCAATTGTCGATGCCGTCGGCGTCGGATACGGGTATGGTGTTCGGAGGGCGTCAACTCGTGCGAAATGCAGTCTGACCAGCTGATTTGTGAATTGCGCGAGCGGTGTCCTAAGCTAAGTCGGCTCCCAACGGAGAACCGGCCCCCTTCGTCTAGCGGCCTAGGACGCCGCCCTTTCAAGGCGGTAGCGCGGGTTCGAATCCCGTAGGGGGTACAACTGGTCCTCTACGGGGGAGCAGGAAAATTGAAGATGGCCCTGTGGCGCAGTTGGTTAGCGCGCCGCCCTGTCACGGCGGAGGTCGCGGGTTCGAGTCCCGTCAGGGTCGCCAAAGGTTTCGGTTTTACGCCGGACCTCCTGGCCAGGTAGCTCAGTTGGTACGAGCGTCCGCCTGAAAAGTGGAAGGTCGTCGGTTCGATCCCGACTCTGGCCACCAGTTAGCTACTCGAAAAAGACCATCCGGCTTGCCGGATGGTCTTTTGCTTTCGATGACGGTAGCCCGAACCCTTGAGTGCCTGGGACCGATTCAGCGGGTGACCCCAGGCCCGTAGCGCTCCGCCATTCCGACAAGCCATTCCACTCCGACGGGGTTCGAGCTGTGCACGCGCACGATCGGAGGCCATTGGTCGTGCTCGGACAGGTAGAGGGCGATCGGCCGCGTCGTGTCGTCGCCGCCGAGGTCGTGATCCAAGGACAACTCTTCTACGACCGCCTCGCTCCGCAAGATCGCCAAGGCTTCGGCGCTCGATCGGGCAACGGTCCAGGTGTCGTCGGGCGGGTCGCGTAAGTCATCGACGTAGAGGCGCATCGCCGTGACGCTACGGGCGGGAATGACTAGGGGCTACAGAATTTCGCTCGCGCTCATCCCCGCAAGCCGCCCCCGAGTCGCGCCATCGCGGCCAAGTATCGCCGGGTCATCAGCCGCTGAGCGAGACGCGCGACGGGACCGCCGAGGCGGGTGTACCAGCGGGCAGGACGAGAGAAGGCGCGGACCGTCGCGACCACCGAGCCGTCGGCTCGTAGCTCGACCGCGAACAACTCCTCGCCACTCTCCGGATGCCCGGGAAGTGTGCCGTAGGCGAACCCGGCACGATCCGGCTCGTCGACGACGTACACCACCCGACAAGGAATGCGAACCGGCCCGAGAAACCACGCGGTGAGGACGATGACGGTGCCGACCTGCGCCGACGTCGTACTCGCGTGAACCTGCAGCCCGGCACCTCGCTGCATGCCGTACCGGAGAACCGCGTCGCTGATCGTGTCGAAGTCGGACTGGCCGTGACCGACGAGGCGCTCAGCCCGTACGACGTGAGCACGCGCCGGAGGCGTGCCGCGGGTCGCGCCGACCTCGTCGTACGTGAACGGCTCAAGCTCCCAACGGCCGAGGTCGGACATCACGCCATTCTAGTGACCGAGTCCGATTTCGAACTCACGCTGCACCGTCACGCGCAACAATCGCCTCATGTCGGCTCGGCAAACAACCGTCCTCGTGCGCAGCGTCTACGGAACAGCGGCGGTGCAGTGGTTCCTCATCTTCGCGATCGGCACGATCCTCGTGACGCGTGCCTACCTGCGTCTGACCGGCTACCCGCAGATCGGAAACGGCACGCTGCACATCGCCCACGCACTGTGGGGCGGGGCGCTCATGATGCTCGCGCTGGTCTTCGGTTGGCTCCTGCTCGGTTCGACGCCTCGCGTCGTCGCGGTGGTGATGGGCGGTATCGGATTCGGGCTGTTCCTCGACGAAGTGGGCAAGTTCGTCACCAAGGACAACGACTACTTCTACGGTCCATCGGCCGAGATCATGTACCTGCTGGTGGTGCTGATCTTGCTGATCAGTCGGTTCGTCCGCGATCTCAAGCGACCATCGGTGCCCGAGGCGATCGCGAACGCAGCGGTGATCGCGGCCGACGGTGTGGCGCACGGACTTCCGGAGAGTCGACGCCGCCAGGCCGCCGACCTTCTTGACTTCGCCGAGGCGCGCGACGCCGATCCTGCACTCGTGGCGCACATTCGCGGTCTACTCGACGCGAGCGTCGACACCCCGGACCGGTTGACCCGGGTGCGTGCGCGTGCGCTCGCGTTGATCCCGAGCTTCTTCCGACGACGCTGGTGGTTGACGCTGATCGGCTGGCTGCTGGTCATCAGCTCCGCACTGACGGTCATCGTGGGTGCGCTCGCGCTGTACGTGAATCACCGTGACTACGGGATCTATCTCGAACTCAGTCGCGACCCCACCGCGGCATGGATTCTCTTCGTGAGCGGCGTGGTGACGCTCGCGTGCTCGGCGTCGGCGATGATCGGTCGCCGCCACACCGACCGCGTCTGGCCGCTGCGCGCGCTACGGATGGCGGCGCTCGTCTTCACTATGGCCAACGCCCTCGTCGACTTCGCGCTCGACGGCTTCGGAGCGCTCTACAACCTGGCGCTCGGTCTGTTCGCGCTGGCGATCATCGACTATCACCTGCGAGCGGCAGTCGCGCGGGCGAGCGCGAACCACGAGCACGGACAGCTACGCGTTTAGCGCCCCGAACCGCCCATGCTGCGCGCATAGAAGTTCAACCCCGGTCGGTTGCTCAGCGCGGCGAGAAGAACCAGGACGATGAGGGTGACAACGATCGCGGACATGATCTGCCTTGTCTGGGAGAAGTTTTCGATTCGCAAGTGCGTCAATGGTGGCCGATCGTCGTGGTGGAGAAAAGGTTCGCCGATGCAGATCACGCGTGCGTCGCCAGTGTGTGTGCAGGCACATCGGTTAGCGATTCTTCGACCGTGGTGAACTGAATGTGTGACATCCATCGATCGCACGATCGCCACCGATCGCATCGCAGCACTTGAACGTCGCGTCGTCGACGATCCGGAAGCCCGACCTGCCGCGGTCGCCATCGTGATCTCGAATCAAGCCGACCGACAGGGGATCTGGGTTCTGCGCCGCCCACTGACCATGCGTCGCCATGCCGCACAGTTCGCAGTTCCCGGCGGACGCCTCGACCCGGGAGAGGGGATCGTCGACGCCGCGCTACGGGAACTGCACGAGGAACTCGGGGTAGCGCTCGACACCGACGACGTACTCGGACTGCTCGACGACTATCCGACGCGATCGGGCTTCGTGATGACGCCCGTCGTCTGCTGGGCGCCGGACGACGCGCCGCCTCCGACGCCGAGCCCCGACGAGGTGTCGGAACTGTTCTTCGTGCCTCTCGACGACCTACTCGACGAACCACGGTTCATCGCGATCCCCGAATCGCCGCGTCCGGTCATCCAACTCCGTATCCCAGGGCTGCGCCGCGACCCCGACGACTACTCGCCGAGCGGTCACTCCGCGTTGCTCCACGCACCGACAGCAGCGGTGATCTATCAGTTCGTCGAGGTCGTCCTGCGAGGTCGCGACACCCGCGTCGACGGCTTTGAGCAGCCAGTATTCGCCTGGAAATAAAAACTTTGCCCCGGTGGAATGAAATCGGACCGCGGTCCGTTTAGAATGAGCGATGGGCCGAGAAGACGGTCCACGGACCACAACCCGAAACGACAAGAAGCCGAGGAGTTTCACCATGACCACAAGCACCGTCAAGGCCCCCATCGAGGCCGGCGTCTGGAACATCGATCCCACCCACTCGACCGTCGGCTTCGTCGTGAAGCACCTGATGGTGAGCAAGGTTCGCGGCAAGTTCGAGTCGTTCAGCGGAACCATCACCGTCGCCGAGGACGGCACCCCTTCGGTGCAGGCCGAGATCGACGTCACGACCATCACCACCGGAAACCCGCAGCGTGACGGCCACATCAAGTCGGCCGACTTCTTCGACGCCGATCAGTTCCCCAAGGCGACCTTCGTCTCGACCAGCGTGCGCCCCGACGGTGACAACTTCGTGCTCACCGGCGACTTCACCCTGCACGGCGTGACCAAGTCGGTCGACCTCGCACTCGAGTTCAACGGATCGAACCCGGGCATGGGCCAGGGCGCTGTTGCCGGCTTCGAGGCAACCACCGTGATCAACCGCAAGGACTTCGGCATCGACATCGAGATGCCCCTCGAGGGTGGCGGCGTCGTCGTCGGCGACAAGGTCACCATCAACCTCGAGATCGAGGCGCTCAAGGCGCAGGCCTGATCCCTTCAAGACCACTCGTGCGATGAGTCGATGACCTCGACATGACGTACGAGTCCACGGCCGGTGCCGTTCCCGTTAGTCCCCCGGGTGCGGCGCCGGCCTTTTTGGCGTTTCGGCTTGCGTCGTCACACACGATCGAGTTCTGATCGCGGCATTTCGCCTGTCACAATGAACTGTCTTATGTGACACAACAGGCAGAAAGGCGCCTCGGTGCATCCGCAACGCTCCCGCGACCACGATGACAGGTGGTCTCGCGCGCGGCGTCGGTACTCCACATTCGTGTGGGGCGTCGAGCGACCTCCGACGTTGCGCGAATGGGGTGGCATCGGCCGGGCGGAGCGTATTCGGCTCGCCCGCCGCGCGAGCGTGATCGCCGGTTCGGCAATCGTCGGCAGCAACGTGCTCGTCGGCCTCGAGACGTTCCTGCTGGTCCAGCTCGCGTACAACGGTGGCCAGATGACGTTCGCCACGACGCTGGGCGCACCGAACTTCCCGGCCGTCGTCGCAGCGATCGGTGTTGGCCTCGTGGTCAATGTGGTGCTGGTCTTCGCGGTGATGGTGCCGCAGTTGCGCTGGTTCATCAGCGGCGAGCAGGCCGATCGGGAGCGTCGACGATCCGTCCAACGAATTCCGTTCGCGCAGGCTGCGGCGACGATTGTCGGCTGGCTACTGGCCGTGCTCAGCTACGTGTTGCTGTCGTTGGACAGGCTCAGCGCCGACGACCTGCTCGGCGTCGCGGTCGCCTTCGCGCTTGCCGGTCTGTCGATCGGATGCCTCACCTACCTCTTCGCCGAACGCTCGGCCCGCCCGCTACTGATCATTGCGCTGCAGGATCACCCGGCGACCCATGCGGTGCAGGGCGTGCGAGCCCGTATGGCAGCGGTGTGGGCGATCAGTTGCCTCGTGCCGATGAGCGGATTGCTGATCATCAACCTCGGGAGGGGATCGGGACTGTTGCCCCCGGCTGCCGGCCGGATCGATTGGACGACGGTGGTGCTGGCCGCAGTCGGCCTCGCTGCGGGAGTGCGCGTCATCATGCTGGTCGGGCAGGCCATCATCGATCCGCTCACCGAACTGCGGCACGCGGTGCAGCGGGTCCAGGATGGCGACCTCACCACCCACGTCGACGTGTACGACTCGTCGGAGCTCGGCGTGCTGCAGCACGGCTTCAACGAGATGGTGGAGGGCCTCGACGAACGTGAGCGGATGCGTGAACTGTTCGCGCGGCACGTCGGCGACACCGTCGCGCAACTCGCCATCGAACACGGCGCAGGGATGCACGGATCGAACTGTCAGGTCGGGGTGCTGTTCGTCGACATCGTCGGATCCACGACGCTGGCCGAGCATCGGGCGCCGGAAGATACCGCGGCGCTGCTCAACTCGTTCTTCTCCGTTGTCGCCGATGTGGTCGATAGACACGGCGGCTTCGTCAACAAATTCGAGGGCGACGCGGCGCTTGCTGTGTTCGGTGCCCCTGTCGAACTCGACGACCCCGCGGCCGCGGCACTCGCCGCCGCGCGCGACCTCGCCAGGGGCCTGACCGAGGCGCTCGAGATCCGGTGGGGGATCGGGGTTTCCTACGGAACCGTGTTCGCCGGCAACATCGGTGCCGAACGGCGCTACGAGTACACCGTGATCGGCGACCCGGTCAACGAGTGTGCCCGTCTGTCGGAGGCGGCCCGCAGCGGTCGGTATCCGGTTCTTGCCAGCGGCGACGCGATAAACGCGTCGGAGGACGAGAGCGAACACTGGACGGCGGTTGATCGTCGAGTGGTGCGCGGGCGCAGTGAGATCACCGAGATGTATGCCCCGATCGGCCTCGACGGCCAGACCCCGTTGTCGATCGGCGGGTTGATCTCCGGACTGCTCGGCCCCGCGATCCGGATGGCGACGGGCTCGTCCAAACACTCCGATAAGTGAACGCGCGCAGCTTATTTCGGTAGGCGCAGCGGGATGTCGGGAAGGCCGAGCACGTCGATCAGGACCGCGGGCGGCAGGTGCTTCAGTGCCCCGACGAGGGGCATGTCTGGTGCTCGATAGACGTACGGTGTTGGTTGCTCGCCGACGATGACGCGCGCGATGTTGTTGAAGGCATCGGAGTTCGGGTCGTCCCAGTAGTCGCCGTGGCCTGCGGTGCCTTCCACGAGCCGCCGGGGATGCTGTCCGTCACCACCGAAATAACCCGAATCCATGCGCGTCACACCAGGGGCGGTGTCGGGATCGGCGCCGTGCGGGTTGCCGGGTAGCGACTGGATGCCCTGGATGAGGTCGCCCGGTGCGGTCATCGAGAACCGCTCGACGCGCGGATTGGCGTTGTCCCACCCGCCCTCGAACACTCCGGTGCCCGCCGACGACGCATAGATCACCCGATCGGCGCGCAGTCCCAACTGTTCGGCCGATCCGACGACCGAACCCCCGTAGGAGTGGCCGATGAACGTGGTCTTCGCGTCGGGGGCGTGGCGGGCGATCTCGGCGTCGAGTTCACGACCGAAATCGACGAGTCCCGGTGCCATGCTGCGAGCGAAGACGGGGTCGGCTGCAGAATTGTCCAAGGACTTCTCCATCCCCGACCGGATGCCGTCCCGCGCACCCGGCATGCCGTCGCGCAGCCCGCCCTCCAGTCCGTCGAGCGCGGCGGAGGGCGCACCCTCGTAACCCATCTTCTGCGGCAGTTCACCGTTCATATAGACGAAGACCGGCCCGTCGGTTTGCTTTGCGAGGTTCCACGCGGAGTTGCTGTTGCGCAGGCTGCCATTCATGTTGCTGTTCGTTCCGGGTACCACCACCGCAGCGTTACGTGTGTCCTTGTTGAAAGTGCCGATCATCTCGATGAACCGGCCGTTGCCGGTGTTGTCGAATGCGATGAATCTGCGCTCGGTCTTGTTGTCGTCGGCGAGGTAGGCGCCTGCGTTGTCGCGGTCGATCGCGGAGGCAGGGTCGTTCTTCTGTCGCAGGAAGTCGGTCAGCATCTGTGCGCGTTGACCCTCACCACGTCCGGCTGCGATCTCCGCTGCCAGTGCGGTGCGGATGTTGATCTCGTTGGCATCGGCGCGGGTGTCGAACGGCACGCCGTCGAGGTTGCCCATGACGTTCGGATCGGCCTGGATCAGACGACGCACGTCGGTGGGACTCATTGACTCCAGGTACTGGCGTCGGTGTTCGGCGGGTAGGTTACGCAGATCGGCGACCACCCGGTCCGGGTCGGCGCGGGTGCCGCCGGGCAGCGTGACGTCGGGCTGTCCGTTGACCATGGCTGCGATGTCGGATGCCAATTCGCCGATCCGACGGCCGTAGTCGGTGTCGAATTCGGTGAGGGTGTCGATGCCGATGGCGATCCGGTTCTCGCGGACGAAGGCGTTCATGTCCTCGTCGGGATCGGCGTGGGTCACCTCGCCGGTGTCGGACACGGTGAACCCGTCGGCGATCGCGTTGTCGACCTCGCGGATCAGATACGCCCGTGCATGGGCGATGTCTGTGGCGGCGTCCTTGGCCTCGTCGGCGATCTGGTTCAGCACATTACGTACCTCGGAGGCGTGGTCGCGTTCTTCGGTGATCCGCATCTGCGCGGCGTCGTGGGTTGCGCCTCGCCACGAGGCGGCGTCGTTCAGTGATCGCTCGACTGCCGCGAGGGACGTGTCGAGCGTCTGAGCCGCGGCCTGTGCGGCCGCGCCTGCGGCCGAGATCGCGTTGGTACTCCATCCGCGCACCGCTGAGATGGTCGGTTTCATCAGCGGGTCGGCACACTGCGTAGGGATGCCGCTGCGCGATCGTCGCGATCGATCGCCATGGCGTTGAACGTGACGAGCGAATCGGCCAGTGTCGCAAGTCGAGCCGAGATCGAGGCGATCGTCGGAACCGCCGAGGTCGACGCCGAGTGAAGTGCCGTCGTCACGTCACTCATCGCACCGGACACCGACGACAGCGCGTCGAGTTTCAGATCCGCCACGACCTTCGATTCACGTCGCCATGCACTCGCGGTCTGTTCGATCTCCTCGGGTCGAACACCGAAAGGTGCTCGGGCAGAGGAGGATTGGTCAGTGTCTGATCGATTAGGGCCGGGTCCAGGAGTAGGGGTGCTGTCCTCGCGGTCCGGCTTCCTCGCTCTGTTGAGGAGTTCGGCCAAACCTTCTCCGATGACATCCGCCATGCCATCGAGCGGCAGTTGAGGTGCTGTCACGTGTCGGTCCCCCTGATGTCACGGTCAGATGTTCCCGTCGGCTGGCACCGACGGCACAGACTCTGACGCACCCAAGGGGGCAAAGGTTCCAAAAATCTTTGGGTTCCAAAGATCTTCTGGGAGTCTCCCGCTCACCACACGCCGGGTGGGCGGAACTGCACGCTCATTCGCGCCCCGACGCCGCGGACTTTCGGCACCGCGTGCTCCCAGGTGCGTTGACAACTCCCGCCCATCACCAACAGATCGCCCGCCGACAACGTGAATTTCAACGACGCTCCGCCTCCGCGCGGACGCAGTGCCAACGGGCGCGGTGAGCCGAGGGAGACGATCGCGACCATCGTGTCGTGCGTGGCGCCACGCCCGAACCGGTCGCCGTGCCACGCAACCGAATCCGACCCGTCGCGATACAGGCACAGGCCCGCGGTCACGAAGCCCTCGCGCAACTCGTCGCGGTAATGCGCTGTCAGGGCCGCTCGCGCGTCGGCGAGTAACGGGTCGGGGAGTTCGTCACTCGCCTGGTAATTGCAGACCAGACGCGGGACGTCGACAACCCTGTCGTACATCCGACGACGCTCTGCCCGCCACGGAACGACGTCGCGCAGAGCGTCGAAGAGGTCGGTGCTGCCTGCGATCCATCCCGGCCGCAGATCTACCCACGCGCCGTTGGTCAGGACTCGACGCTCGACGTGCGATCCGAGATCGCGCAGCCGCGGTGACTCGGCGTCGAGGTCGAAGATCGATCCCTGGACTCCTGCGCTCATGGACGTCAGCCTACACCGATATCGAACGTGTGTTCGCAATGTAGTCGCAGGCGCTCGCGTGGGACGTCGCTCACAATCGCGGCTCGGAGGTGGCACATCGGCCGGAACGATCTGTATACCGGAGCACAAGTGTTAGCAACTAACACTTCTTAGTTGCTACCGGAATGTCGGAGTCTTCTCGAGGGAGTGCACAGATGGCGTCGTTGTTGTTTCGGGTGGGACGGTTCTCGTTCCGCCACAAGTGGTGGGTGATCGGGGCCTGGGTGGTCATCGCCGCGTTGCTCATCGGGCTAGTGGGCGCGTTGAATCCGAAGTTCGCGAAAGACTTCGAGCTTCCAGGAACCGACTCCGGGACCGCGACCTCGCAGGTCGAGGAGTACTTCCCCGAGGCGATGAAGCAGCAATCGCAGGCGTCGACCAGCGTCCTCGTCGCCGCGGACGACGGGCTGGCCGCCCATTCCGGTCAGATCGACGCACTCGTCGCCGACCTGCACACCCTGCCCGACCTCACCGACAAGGCAACGGTGCTGAACCCGGTCACCGTCGCCGCGGCCAAACCCGAGCTCGCGTCGTCGGTTCTCGGTGACGGCGGCAAGGTCGGTTTGATCCAGGTGCGGCAGAACATCGAGCTGACCGACCTCACCGTCGAGAACAAGAAGCAGTTGACCGACATCCTCGAGAAGCATCGGGGCAATGGCCTGCAGGTCGAGGCCACGGGCTCGCTGATGAGTGTCATGGAGGCGGGCGGCAAGGCCGAGCTGATCGGTTTCGCTGTCGCCTTCGTGGTGATGATCGTCGCCTTCGGGGCGCTGGTCGCCGCGTTCATCCCGCTGATCACCGGACTGATGGGCGTGATGATCACCATCATGCTGCTGCGGCTGAGCGCCGAGGTCATGACGGTCAACGAGACCGCGACCGCGATCGTCACCATGCTCGGCATCGCCGTGTCGATCGACTACGCGCTGTTCATCGTCTCGCGCTACCGCGGCGAGGTGAAACGCGGCGGAGACAGGGCCGACGCCGCGGGTCGCGCGGTCGGTACGGCAGGCTCCGCGGTGGTCTTCGCCGGTTTGACCGTGATCATCGCTGTCGTCGCGCTGATGGTGGTCGGGATCCCGCTGATCACCCAGATGGGGGCGGGCGCCGCCGTCGCGGTGTTCATGGCCGTGATCGCCGCGCTCACCCTGATCCCCGCGCTGCTCGGCGCCGTCGGACGTTTCGCGTTCACCCCGCGCATCCCGTGGATCAAGCACGCAGAAGAATCCGACACCGCCGACACCAACGGAGTTCGCTTCGGCCGCATGGTGGTTCGACGACCGATCCCGTTCATCGTCGCGGGTCTCGCGGTGCTGGTGCTCGCGGCGATCCCGGTCGGCAAGCTGCAACTGGGACTCTCGCTCTCCAGCGACGACGAGGCCCCCGCCCAGGCGCTGCTGCAGCGCGGCTTCGGTGAGGGCATCAACGGCCCGCTGCTCGTCGTGCTGCACTCCGAGGACGGCACGGTGGAGAAGGCTGCCACCGAGACCGTCGCGCACATCAAGTCGCTGCCCGACGTCGCCAATGCGTCGACGATGACGTGGCTGGGCAACGGCACACCGCAGCCGAATGTCGGGGCAACCGCCGCGCTGATCTCGGTGACGCCCGAGAGCGCGCCGTCGGATCAGGCGACGCACGACCTCATGGAGCAGATCCGCGCGTTCAGCCCCGAGGCTCAGCGGGCGGGGGCAGAGCTGCACGTCGGTGGCCAGACGGCGATCATGTCCGACCTGTCCGCCAAACTCGACAAGGCGCTGATCCCATATCTGATCGTGGTGGTCGGGTTGGCATTCCTGATCATGATCGCGGTGTTCCGGTCGATCTGGGTCCCGCTGATCGGAACGATCGGCTTCATCTTCTCGGTGTTGGCGACGTTCGGTGTGACGGTCGCGATCTTCCAAGAGGGTTGGTTCGGTCTGATCGACAACACCAAGCCGATCCTGTCGTTCCTCCCGATCTTCCTGATCGGCGTGGTGTTCGGCCTCGCGATGGACTACCAGGTGTTCCTGGTGACGCGAATACGCGAGGAGTACATCCACGGGATGAGTGCGAAGGACGCGATCATCGCCGGCTACCGGCACGGTGCGCGTGTCGTCACATCGGCGGCGATCATCATGATCAGCGTGTTCGCCGCGTTCATGCTCTCGCCCGACACGACGGCCAAGATGCTCGGCTTCTCGCTGGCAACAGCGGTCCTGTTCGACGCCTTCATCATTCGCATGATGGTCGTGCCCGCTGTGATCACTTTGCTGGGCGATAGGGCATGGGGTCTGCCACGATGGCTGGACAAGCTGGTTCCCAACCTCGACATCGAGGGTGAGAAGGTGCGCGACCGAGGCATCCCGCAGGCGAGCACCGACGAACCTCGCGAGGTGGCCGCGGCGTCGAGTTGAGCGGACTGGGATAAAGAGTAGATAGGGAGAGCACTGCGATGACCGAGGCGACGAGTACGGCAGCGATGGCTTCCGCGCCCGCCTCGGTCTCGCATGCGCCAGCCGCCCCGGTGCCGCCGATCGGGTTGCGCGAGAAGCACAAACGTCGTACCAGGGCGGCGGCGATGGAACTCTTCGACGCCAACGGCTACGCCCAGACGACGGTCGCCCAGATCGCCGAGGCGGCCGACGTCTCGCACACCACCTTCTTCCGTTACTTCCAATCCAAGGAGCAGGTGGTCATCAGCGATGACCTCGACGACGAGTGGCAGGCGGTCCTCGAGGCAATCCCGCCGGGGCTCGGCCGATTCGATCTGCTCCGCGCGATGGTGCGGGGACTGGTCGAGTTGGTGTTGGCCGACGACTGGGCGTCGGACCCGGCTCGCATGAAGCTCATCCAGTCCGAGCCCGCGCTGCTGCTGGTCAATCAGATCGAATCCGACCGCGCGATCTCGGAGGCGGCAGATTTCATCGCCGACTATCTCGGCGTGGAGCGCGACAATCCACGGTTACGCGTCTTCATCGCGGCGGTCGGCGGCATGATGTTCCACATCGCCAACGGCACCGAGGACGTGCGCGACGGCAGATTCCTCGAGACGCTTCTCGAGGCGATCGACCTGCTGGAGCAGGGCCTACCGCTGTGAGTTCGCGCGCTACGCAGACGTGCCGAGTGCGCTGGTCGCTGCGTCGACCGTGCGTGCCGCTTCGTCGGGATTGATGCGCGCGAGGCACTGCGCAGCGATGATCGCGGCGACGGTGAGTCGTGTGTGATGGTCGACGATGTTCGACGACGCGTCGGGCATGCGTGCCGCGATGCCGCGTCGGACAGCGTCGGACAACATCGCCCGATAGTTCTCGATGACGCTGTGCACCGCATCGTCGGCGCCGATCGGTGTCGCCGACGCGGTGAGTATGAGGCATCCCGACGGCGTCGCAGCGTCGGCCGCCGACGCTGCCGTGATGGCGTCGCGCAGTTCCGAGAGGTACGAGCAGATGGCGTCGGGGTGCACGTCGTCGCGGTTCAGCTCGGTCAGCAGCGGTGTGACGATGGTGGTCAGGTAGTCGTCGACCGCGGCGTCGAACAGTCCGCGCATGCTGCCGAACGCGTGATAGATGCTGGAGCGGCCGACACCTGACGCGGACTCGACGTCGGCAACCGAGACGTCGCTGAAACCCTTCTGCCAGAACAGGTCTCGAGCAGAAGCGATGAGTTCGGTCGAATCGAACGTTGCTGTGCGTCCCACGGCTGCCTCCTCGCACTGATTTTGCAACGATCATTCTACTATGCCTATAGTGCAATGAACAGTCCAGAATGTGCCCTGAACCAGAATGTGCCTTGACTGCGCACGCACACCGAGGAGAGTGGAGACATGACCGCAACCAGTACCCAGATCCAGTTGGTGTCCCGTCCGGTCGGATGGCCGAAGCAGTCCGATTTCCGCACCGTGACAGTCGTTCTCGACGATCTCGAGCCGGGTGAGGTGCGCGTGGCCAACGAGTTCATGTCCGTCGACCCGTACATGCGCGGGCGGATGATCGACACCCGCAGCTATGTTCCGCCTTTCAAGCTCGACGAGACGATGACCGGGGGCGCTGTGGGGCGCGTCGTCGAATCTCGCTCCGATGACGTGCCGGTCGGCGCGTTGGTGCTGCATCAGTACGGTTGGCGCGACGTCGCGCAAGGTCCGGCGAAGGCGTTCACCGTGCTACCGGAGCCGCCGTCAGATGCCAACGGCGACAGGGCGTTCGACTCGTCGCTCTATCTCGGTGTGCTCGGCATGACGGGTCTGACCGCCTACGTCGGCCTGACCGAGATCGCGAAGATGAAGCCGGGCGACATCGTGTTCATCTCCGGCGCCGCGGGTGCCGTGGGGACCGCCGCGGGCCAGATCGCACGACTGCTCGGCGCCAAGGCGGTCATCGGCTCGGCGGGTAGCGACGAGAAGGTCGAATTGCTCACCGGCCGTTACGGATTCGATGCTGCGGTCAACTACAAGGACGGCCCGATCCGCAAGCAGCTGCGCGCAGCCGCTCCCGACGGCATCGACGTCTACTTCGACAACGTCGGCGGCGACCACCTCGAGGCAGCCCTCGACGCATTCAACGACGGCGGGCGTGCGGCGCTCTGCGGGGCGATCGTCAGCTACAACTCCACCGAGCGGGTCCCCGGCCCGGACAACATGTCCAACATCATCACCCGCGCACTGACGCTGACCGGCTTCACCGTGGGGCATCACTTCGACAAGGCTCCGGAGTTCACCGCCAAGATGTCGGAGTGGCTTGCGGCCGGCGACGTGGTCTTCGACGAGACCGTCGTCGACGGCATCGACCACGCGATCGACGCCTTCCTCGACATGATGCGCGGCGCGAACGTCGGAAAGATGGTCGTGCGTCTGTAGGTGAGGGCTGTCGGGTGACGGTCAGAGTGTCCGCAGCCGCCGCGCGGCCTCGGCGATGACGTCGTCGCGTTTGGAGAATGCGAAGCGCACCATGTGTTTCCACGGCTCCTTGTCGTCGGCGAAGACGCTGACCGGCACCGCCGCGACCCCGATCCGCTCGGGTAGTGTGCGGCAGAACTCGACGCCATCGTCGTACCCGAGCGGCCGCGGGTCGGCGCAGACGAAATAGGTTGCCTCGCTGCGATGTACGTCGAACCCGGAGTCGACGAGCGCGGAGGTGAGGAGGTCACGCTTGGCCTCGAGCTCTGCCGCGGACTTGCGCACCCACTCCATCTCGTTGTCGAGTGCGACGGCAACCGCGGGCTGAAAGGGTCCCGACCCGACGTAGGTCATGAACTGCTTGGCCGCGCGTGCCGCCGCGACCAGTTCGGGCGGGCCGCTGATCCAGCCGACCTTCCAGCCGGTGCAGTTGAATGTCTTTGCGGCGCTGGAGATTCGCAGGGTTCGTTCGCGCATTCCGGGTAGCGTCGCCAGCGGGGTGTGGGTGCGGCCGTCGAACAGGAGGTGCTCGTACACTTCGTCGGTCACAGCGACGACGTCGTGCTCGATGCACAGGCGCGCGATCTCGGCGAGGTCATCGTCGGAAAGCACCGTCCCGGTGGGGTTGTGCGGTGAATTGACCAGCACGACAGAGGTGTTCGGTCCGAAAGCGTCGGCAAGCCGTTCGCGGTCGAGCCGGAATCCGTCGCCGTCGGCGATGAGCGGGACGACGCGTCGAACCCCTCCCGCCATCGCAACCGTTGCGGCATAGGAGTCGTAGTACGGCTCGATCATCACCACTTCGCGCCCGGGCTCGACCAGCCCGACGATCGCGCCCGCGATGGCCTCGGTGGCGCCGACGGTGATGAGCACCTCGGAGTCGGCGTCGTAGTCGAGACCGTAGTGCTCACGCTGGTGCCGCGCGACGGCGTGACGCAGCGCGGGGACACCGATGCCCGGCGGGTACTGGTTGTGTCCGGTCGAGATCGCGTCCTTCGCGGCGGCCAACATCGATGCGGGCCCGTCGGTGTCGGGGAAACCCTGGCCGAGGTTCACTGCATCGTGAGCCACGGCCAGCGCCGACATCTCGGCGAAGATCGTGCTGGAGAACGGACGAAGGCGCTCGACGGTCATGGGGTCAAGGCTAACCGTGGATCAGTCCACGGACTCCTCGCCGATGGCCGGGCCGAGCAGGTCGTCGGCGTCGGTGATGCGGTACGCGTAACCCTGCTCGGCGAGGAAACGCTGCCGGTGGGCGGCGTAGTCGGCGTCGAGGGTGTCGCGCGACACCACCGAATAGAAGTGCGCCTGGCCCCCATCCTTCTTGGGGCGCAACAGACGACCGAGTCGCTGTGCCTCCTCCTGGCGAGACCCGAACGTGCCCGACACCTGCACCGCGACCGACGCCTCCGGCAAATCGATCGAGAAGTTCGCGACCTTCGAGACGACGAGCGTCTGCAGCTCTCCCGAGCGGAAGCGGTCGAACAGCGCCTCGCGCTCCTTGTTCTTAGTCGAACCCTGGATCACCGGGGCGTCGAGTTCACGGCCGAGTTCTTCGAGCTGGTCGATGTACGCGCCGATGACCAGCGTCGGCGACCCCGCATGCTTGGCGAGGATCGACTTCACGACGTTGACCTTGGTGTGCGCCGTCGAGCAGAGCTTGTACTTCTCCTCGTTCTCGGCGACCGCGTACTGCAGGCGTTCCTCGTCGGTGAGCGTCACGCGCACCTCGACACAGTCGGCGGGCGCGATCCAGCCCTGCGCCTCGATGTCCTTCCACGGAGCGTCGTAGCGCTTGGGTCCGATGAGGCTGAATACGTCGCCCTCACGGCCGTCCTCGCGCACGAGCGTCGCGGTCAAACCGAGTCGACGCCGCGACTGCAGGTCGGCGGTCATGCGGAACACGGGCGCGGGCAGCAGATGCACCTCGTCGTAGACGATGAGGCCCCAGTCGCGGGAGTCGAACAGATCGAGATTCTTGTACTCGCCCTTCGACTTTCGCGTCATCACCTGATAGGTCGCGATGGTGACGGGACGAATCTCCTTGCGCTCACCCGAATACTCGCCGATCTCCTCCTCGGTGAGCGACGTACGCGCGATGAGCTCACGCTTCCACTGCCGTCCCGCAACGGTATTCGTCACCAGGATGAGCGTCGTCGCCTGCGCTTTGGCCATCGCCGCGGCACCGACCATCGTCTTGCCCGCACCACAGGGCAGCACGACGACGCCCGAGCCGCCCGCCCAGAACGAGTCGGCGGCCATCTCCTGATAGTCGCGCAGATGCCACTCGTCCTGCTCCAGCTCGATCGGATGTGCCTCACCGTCGACGTAGCCGGCGAGATCCTCCGCGGGCCAGCCCACCTTCAGCAGCACCTGCTTGAGCCGACCACGCTCCGACGGATGCACCACGACGGTGTCGTCGTCGATCCGCGCACCGAGCATCGGCGCGACCTTCTTGTTGCGCAGGATCTCCTCGAGGACCGCGCGGTCGAAGCTGACCAGGGTCAGCCCGTGCACCGGACTCTTGACAAGCTGCAGCCGACCGAACCGACCCATCGTGTCGACGATGTCCATGAGCAGCGGCTGCGGGACGGCATACCGCGAAAACGAGACGAGAGCATCGACGACCTGCTCGGCGTCATGCCCGGCCGCGCGCGCGTTCCAGAGCGCCAACGGCGTCACCCGGTAGGTGTGCACATGCTCAGGAGCGCGCTCGAGCTCGGCGAACGGGGCGATCGCTCCACGCGCCGCCGCCGCGTCGGGATGATCCACCTCGAGCAGCAGCGTCTTGTCGGATTGCACGATCAGGGGTCCATCAGTCACCCGCGCCATTGTATAAGGGTTCATCTGCGCGGCTCGTGGCTGCGTCGTGTGCCACCGGCCGACGTGTGTCCCTTATGCCCGTTAAATGACACTGTTCTGCGTGGCTGTCGCGGCGTAGAGTAAGCGGAGCAAACCTCCGGATATGTTCGCGGTACTACGACGCAAGTGGGGATCTCACTCTTCATGTCAACTTCCGAGAAGCCATCTTCTGGGTCGCCAGCTTCCGAAAAGCCGACTCTGGCCGCCGAGCCCGACCCGCGCCGGTGGAAGGCCCTGGTCTTCATCTGCATCGCGCAGTTGATGGTCGTGCTCGACGGCACGGTGGTCCAGATCGCCCTGCCCGACGCCAAGGTCGACCTCGGCATCAGTACGGCCAATCAGCAGTGGGTCATCACCGCGTATGCGCTGGCATTCGGCGGACTGCTGCTCTTCGGTGGTCGCATCGCCGACCTGTGGGGGCGTCGGCGAGCACTGATGGTCGGGTTGGTCGGATTCGCACTCGCCTCGGCGCTCGGCGGCGCCGCGCTGAACCAGAGCATGCTCTTCGGTGCCCGCGCGCTGCAGGGCGCGTTCGGTGCGCTCCTGGCGCCGGCGGCACTGTCACTGCTGACCGTGATGTTCACAGCGCCCAAAGAGCGGGCAAAGGCGTTCGGCATCTTCGGCGCGATCGCCGGCGGTGGAGCAGCGGTGGGACTGCTGCTCGGCGGCCTGTTGACCCAGGTCCTCGACTGGCGCTGGACCATGTACATCAATGTGGTGTTCGCCGCGATCGCACTGTTCGGGGCGATCGTCGAGATCAAGGAGCCGCCCCGCGCCACCGACCACACGCCGGGCCTCGACATCCTCGGCGTGATTCTCGGCGGTAGCGGACTCGCCCTCGTTGTGTACGGCTTCAGCCGCGCCGCCGAAGAGGGCTGGGGCGACACCGGCACCGTCATCTGTCTGATCGCGGCGGTGGTGTTGCTGGTGGCGTTCGTCGCGTGGCAGGCGCGCAGCCCACACCCGCTGCTGCCGTTGCGCGTCGTCGCCAACCGCGCACGCGGTGGGGCATACCTCAGCGTCGCGCTCGCGGTGGTCGCGATGTTCGGGTCGTTCCTCTTCTTGACGCTGTATATGCAAGTGGTGCACCACTATTCGCCGCTGAGCGCGGGCGTGGCGTTCCTCCCGATGGTCGGCGGCATGCTGGTCGGGTCGACGCAGATCGCAGCCCGGCTCATCACGCGGGTACCGCCGAGATACCTACTCGTGCCGGGTGCACTGCTCGCCGCGTGCGGGATGTTGCTGCTCAGTCAGATCTCGGCCGAGTCGACGCGGTACTGGACCGTGATCTTCCCGGCGCTGTTCCTGCTCGGCATGGGTATGGGCACGGTGTTCATGACGTCGATCAACCTGGCCACCTACGGCGTCGAACCGCGGGATGCCGGCGTGGCGTCGGCCATGGTCAACACCTCGCAGCAGGTCGGCGGCGCCATCGGCACCGCGCTGCTGAACACGATCGCCGCGACGGCGGCGGCGTCGTACGTGACCAGCCACATGGCGTCGGTTCGCGGACCCGCCGACGCGCAATCGCTGCAGGCGGAGGCGATGGTGCACGGGCAGAGCATCGGCTTCTACGTCGCGGCGGCGATCCTGGTTGGCGTGGCGCTGGTCGCCGGTTTGCTCATCGACGTCAAACGGCCGATCGGTGAGGCACACGGCGCCGAGACAGAGACGGCGCTGGCCTAGCTGTCGAGCAACTCGACGCTGGTGACGCGGTGCAGGGTGAAGTGCTGCTCGTCGTCTGAGCCCTCTTCGGTGCCGACGAGTTGTCCGGCACCGAGCAGCCGGGGTGTGACGACGTGTCTGCTGGCCGAGCCGTGGGCGTCGACGTAGCCGACGAGTAGACGTCGGTTCGCACGAAGCGCCAATTGGATGAGGGCAGTGGTGGATTCGCCACCGCCGACGGCGCGTACCGGTGCGGCGTCGGATTTTCCGGGAGTCGCCGGGGTTGCCCGCGTCGCCCTGTCGTGGGAGCGCATGCGGCTCACCACCGATTGCAGCTGTTCCGGGGTCGGTGTCGAGCGTCGGGGTGTCGGGCGTCGACGCCCCCGTCCCGACGACACGCGACTACCGCGCTCGCGCAAGTCGACGAGCGAGCCGGATGAATCCTCGCCCGCGGGAGCAAATCCCGCGTCCCGGAGTCGGTCGATGACCGTGCGAACCTCCGACGGCGAGATCGCTACCGTCGGTGCGAGTGCGCGCAGTGCGAGGTGTTCGGCTGCGTCGCTACGCAATACGGCGGCGAGCATCGTCGGGTCCTCGCATCGGATGAACGACGACGCGATGCCGACGCGGAGCTGCCCGTGCTTACGTGCAACGTCTTCGATCAGATAGGTCAGCGACTGCGGAACCGGCGTCGACGAATGGGCGGTGAACATCGTGAGCAGTTCGCTGCTGGTCTTGCCCGCGTCGAGAGCTCGTCGGACGCTCGCCTCCGAGACGCGATACACCGATGCGGCGCCGCCGGATTCGAGGTCGGCGACCAACTCGACCTGGTCGCTGAGCTCCGGGGTCATCGGGCCGGGAACGGTGAGCGTGAGGTCGGCCTGGGTCAGGAAGTGGTCGACGGGTTCTGGCAGCGCCTTACGCATCGCGGCGAGCACCTGCGAGTCGACGGCCTCGGGGTCGGTGTCCGACAACGCGACTCGACCGATCGAGGTCAGTGACTGATGTGCGATCACTCCGAGGCTCTGTGCCTCGGCAAGCGTTTCGCCGACGACGCGCGGGGAGAGTCGACGTATCCGATGCGGATGTCGCCAGGCGAGTGATGCGGTGACCGTATCGATGGAAAACGGTGTGGCACCGTCGAGTTCGGTGAGCAGGTCGAGGATGAGATGACGCTGCACGGGCGCGGTCGCGTCGTAGAGCTCCGACGAGAGCGCTGGATACGCGTTGCCGTCGCGGTCGGGTTCGCCGACCTGCCACGCGCGTCGCGGCATCGACAGCCACGCGTCGAGCAGTGTGGCCCACTGCCTTTCGGGTGCCGAGTGCAGCCAGGTATCGGCCGACGACGTCGGTGCGAACGCCTGCTCACCCCGATCTCCCGCCGGTGGGGGATCGGGAAACCCGACGTCGATGAGACGTGCGTGGCCCAGGAGTTCGACGAGGAACGAGACGCGTTTCTGGTCCAGCCCGGTTACCTTTGCGAGCCTGCGCAATTCGCGGACACCTAGCGCACCTGAGCGCAGCACCGCTGCGGGTGCCCGTCCCAGCACGTCGAGCAGCGCCGTGGTGTGGCGGATGAGTTCGAGCGCCTCACCACCTGCGGCGGCGTCGACGGCTTTGGCGCCGAACCGCAGTGACGCGTGTTCGTCGGCGAGGCCTGGGGGCGCGAGAGTGTCTGTGTGCAGCGGAGGTTCGCCGCGGATGAGCGCTGCGACCATCGGCGGTAGTTCGACGGTCTGGTCGTCGATACGTGCGAGGAGGCCGAGCGCGATGAGCCGAGCGACCGGACTGTCCGGATCTGCACCGGGTGCTGCGTCCCGACTTCGTCCGAGCGCGGGGCCTCGCGACAGTGTCGTCAGCAGATCGCGCTGGCGCTCGTCAATGCCGTCGATCAGCTTCTGCACGTCGTCGGGCGTCAGGTGGGCGAGAGGGCCGGTGAGGTGCAGCGCTTTCCACGGCAGGGCCGAGGCGAGGTGTGCGCCCGCGGTGAGTGAATCGGCGACGCCCCAGAACACCGCGCGACGTCGTAGATCGTCGATGCGTCGGGTGATCTCGGCGGACTCGGCACGGTTCGACAGCGCTTTCACGAGGGTATCGGCGTCGACGTTGGCGGGTACCCGCGCGACGCCCGGACCGGTGGAGAGCGCGATGAACTGCTCGATCACCGCCAGCGTCAGCAGATCGAGTTCCTCACCCACGAGCGCGATCGACGCCGCGGCGAGCGCACGCTGAGCGAGCACCGAGGTCCCCTGCGGCGGCGGGGAGGCGAGGTCGGGGCGAAGCGACAGCAGATCGCGCAGGTCGTCGTCGGTGCGCGCGGCCAGATCGTCGGCCAGGCCGATCCGCTGGTCGTCCGTGCTCATTCGATCAAGTCTAGTGGTCGAACCAAAACAGCAGGCGAGTCGTCGGACAGCGGGTGGCATGGCACAATATGCCCGTGGCTGAGAAGGAAAAGAAGAACCATTACGTCGACAACGGCTGGCCTCGTCATGACGACGGCAGCGTCCCCGACCACGCGGTCTCGGAGTTCGCGGCGGAGATCCCCGGTGCACTCTCGCCGTTCGGCGATGTCGAGTTCCCGCTGCCTGCTGACAAGGTCAACTACGTCCAACCGAAGACCGTCGTCAATCGCTGACGACGTGACGTCGACCTGATGCCTCCCCGGCACGCGAGCGGCCAAGACGAGACGTCGAATCCCTCTCGTCTTTCGCACCTCGACTCGACGGGTGCTGCGCGGATGGTCGACGTCGGCGACAAGACCACGACACGACGACGCGCTGTCGCCGCAGGTACCTTTCACACGACCACCGAGGTCATCGACCTACTGCGCGATTCCGCGCTGCCCAAGGGCGACGTTTTGGCCACCGCCCGCATCGCAGGAATCATGGCGGCCAAACGCACCGACGCACTCATTCCGCTGTGCCACCAGTTGGCGCTGTCGGCGGTCGACGTCGACTTCACCGTCGCCGACGATCACATCGACATCGTGGCCACCGTCGAGACAGCCGGGAAGACCGGCGTCGAGATGGAAGCGCTCACGGCGGTCGCAATCGCAGGACTGACCCTGCACGACATGACCAAGGCCGTCGATCGACGCGCCAGCACGGGGGAGATCCGACTTCTCGAGAAGTCGGGCGGCCGGTCGGGAACCTGGACTCGCGCCCGAGCGACAGACGAGAAAAATGACTGACGAGAAGCTCGTGGCCCGCGTCGTCGTGGCGTCGACACGCGCAAGCCGCGGCCTCTACGTCGACCGCAGCGGCCCGATCATCGCGGAGTGGCTCACCGCCCGCGGATTCGTCGTCGACGAGGTCGACGTCGTCGCAGATGGCGCACCGGTCGGCGACGCGATCCGCGCCGGGATCTACGCCTCCGACGCGCTCGTGATCACCACGGGCGGAACGGGTCTCACCCCCACCGACCGCACCCCGGAGGAGACGCGAGCATTGCTCGACGTCGAGATCCCGGGTCTTGCCGACGCGATTCGCAGCTCGGGACTTCCGACGGTGCCCACGGCGATCCTCTCGCGCGGTGTCGCAGGCGTGGCCGGCCGCACGCTCGTCATCAACCTGCCGGGGTCGACCGGCGGAGTCCGCGACGGTCTCGACGTACTCGACGGCGTCCTCGACCACGCGCTCGACCAGCTCCGCGGTGGCGATCACCCGCGGAGCGACGAATGACCGTGCGAGTCGTGAAGGCCGCTCTCGCCGCCGACCCCATCGACCTTCCATCTCACGAACAACTCGTCACCGACGCCGCTGCAGGCTCGGCCGGCGCGGTCGTCGGGTTCGCGGGCGCAGTGCGCAATCACGACGGAGATCACGCGTCGGCGGTAACCAAGCTGTCGTACTCGTCGCATCCGAGCGCACCCGAGGTGCTCGCCGAGGTGGTCGACGAGGTGTCGGCGTCGGTCGCGGGAGTTCGCGCGGTGGCCGTGTCGCATCGCGTGGGCGAACTCGACGTCGGCGACGTGGCTTTCGTCGTCGCCGTGGCGGCCGACCATCGGGCGCCCGCATTCGAGCTGTGCGCGCGCCTCGTCGACGAGGTCAAGGCCCGCCTGCCCGTGTGGAAGCACCAGGTGTTCGCCGACGGTTCCGACGAATGGGTCGGCTCGGCCTAGAGATTGGAAGTCGGCTCCGCCTAGAGATTGGAAAAGGACCCCGCACGGCCGTTATGGCGTCGTGCGGGGCCCTTCGTCTCGGGGTCCGGCGGTCAGTGCAGCCGGGACTCGGGCGAGATCGCTCAGGGGAGCGGGATCAGGCCCTTGTTCTGGTTGTAGATCTTCAGCTGGTCCGGGGTGAGCTGGTAGCCGCTGTCCTTGGCTGCCTTCCAGAGGTTCTTGACCTCGGGGCTGACGTTGGCGGCGTCGAGCGCGCCGTCGACCTGGCCCTTGACGTCATCGGTGCTCTTGGCCTCGGGAGTCTTCTCCAGCGGGGTCTGCGGCTGCGCCTCGGGCTTCACCTCAGGCTTGGGGGCCTGCAGCGGCTTGGGCGAGTCGGTGGGAGCGGTGCGCGGGGTCGAGCCCGACAGTCCGGTGCCACACACCGGCCATGCGCCCTTGCCCTGCGATGCCAGCACGCGCTCTGCAACGGCGATCTGCTGCTCCTTGGAGGCCTGATCGGCGCTCGGTGCGTATGCGGTGCCACCGTGGCCCGCCCAGGTGCTCGGGCTGAACTGCAGTCCGCCCTGGTAGCCGTTTCCGGTGTTGATGGCCCAGTTGCCGCCGGACTCGCACTGTGCGACCTGGTCCCACTCGGAGTCGGAGGCTGCGTGCGCTGAACCGGTGCCGAGCAGAGCGGCTCCGCCGCCGAGCACTGCGCCGGTGAGGGCGACCTTCGCGAAGGTCTTGGTGGTCGTGTTGGTCGTCGACTTGCGATGACGTCCGGCCATGAGTTTTCTTTCCTCTCTCCACGCGCCTACGAAGTCAGCTGTCGGGTTCGAACGAGAGGTTGCTCGGTCCGTGGTCGCCGTGGCGGCCGGTGGACTTAACCCCAAGGGCATCCGGGTCTGGATGTCCGTATCTCCGTCGGAGATGTTGGGTCCCCCGTCCTCGTTCCTGAGTTTGTTGTTCGTCATTCGATCGGGGGAACGAGGCTTGGCGCGCCCGGTCGAATGTTGTGTTCTTTTGGCTGTCCTGTGATCTCCCTGGAGGAGACTGTTCGTACAGTACGACGGATGCGCCGCTGAATCACCCTCGTCCGCAAGTTGTTTTTTGGGCTGCGCGTGGGACTTTGGACCCAATTCCGTCGTCATCGCTGCTCAACCCGACGATGGTCGGTTCGTGTCCATCCCGTTATCGGCTCGTTATGTGACTAAGGTCACATGGCCTCGGACGCCTCAGCCGCCGGCAAATGGCGGTAGAACGTCGATCGTCTCGCAGTCGCCGAGAGGCGTCGTGCGGTCGCAGACGGCGATCGCGTCCCGCAGATATGAGCACCGGGCGAGCACGCGCGTGAGGTCGGGGTGGTCGACAACCAGGGCGCGTTCGAGGTCGCCGAGCGTCGCGTCGGCCGGCACGTCGATCTCGGTCAGATCGGTGCCCGCGGCGGCACGTGCGGCCGCGAAGAACCGAACGGTCAGCGTCATCGAGTCGCTCACCCTCCGATGGCCGACATCGGGCGGTCGGGTTGACGAAAGTCCGTGGTGTTCACCGCATGTCCCGCAGCCTTGTGCCACATGTCACCCCGCCAGCGTCGCGCGATCTCGGCGTCGAGGGCGGTTTCGCTGAGCCCACCGCGCAGCGCGGGCATCAGTGACGTCTCGGCGTCGGCGAACAAGCAGTTGCGCAGGGCGCCGTCGGCGGTCAGTCGGGTGCGGTCGCAGTCGCCGCAGAATGGCCGCGTCACCGACGCGATCACCCCGACGCGGGCTGTCTGTCCCGTCGGGTCGGTGTGCCCCCGCACGAGCCACGTGGCCGCCGGTGCCCCGCCGCGCGGGCGGGGATCGGGGTCGAGTTCGAAGGTCCGACGCAGCGTCGTGAGGATCTCGTCCGCCGTGACCATCGCGCCGCGGTCCCACCGGTGATCGGCGTCGAGCGGCATCTGTTCGATGATGCGCAGCTGGTAGCCCTCGCCGAGGCAGAACCGCAGCAGGTCCGGTAGGCCCGCGAGGTCGTCACGGTTCGGCACGACCGCGTTGACCTTGACCGGCTGGAGTCCCGCGTCGCGGGCTGCGGCGAGCCCGTCAAGCACGTTCGAGAGCCGGTCACGGCGAGTGATCTGCGCGAAGCGGGCGGGGTCGATGGTGTCGAGTGAGACGTTGATGCGGTGCAGGCCTGCGTCGGCGAGTGCCTGTGCGCGGTGTCGCAGCCCCAGACCGTTGGTGGTCAGAGCGAGTTCCGGCGCTTCGGGCATGTTCGACGCCGCGGCGATCAATTCCTCGAGGTCGCGGCGCAGCAGCGGTTCGCCGCCGGTGAAGCGGATGCGTCGGATACCGAGGTCGCGCACGGCGACGGTGAGCACCCGCACGAACTCGTCGGTGGTCAACAGATCCTCGGACGGCAACCAGTCCAGACCTTCGGCAGGCATGCAGTAGGTACACCGCAGATTGCAGCGGTCGGTCACCGATACCCGCAGATCAGAGGCAACGCGACCGAACGTGTCGATCAATGGCCCCGACGACGGCGCGTCGTCGTCGCGTACGGAGCGCGGGGTGATCGGAAGTCCGAGGTCGATGATGCTCATGTCGGCCCGGTCGTCGTCGGTTGCAGTCGCGGGCGTGCTTCGAGCGCACGGAACGTGCTGGCGTGAAAGACGAGCGGTTCGACGTCCGGATCGCAGTCGAGTGCGTCTATCTGCAGCAACACGACGGTGTGATCGCCCGCGGGTACCTCGCTGTGAATGTGGCAGGACAGTTGCGCCGCGGAGTCGGGCAAAAACAGCGCGCCGTCGTCTGTGGCCCGCGGGGTGGTGCCGTCGAATCGATGTTCAGCGGGCCCGGCGAGTTGACGACACAGCGCCGACTGCGTGTGCGAGAACACGCTCACGCCGAGCGCGGGTGCCTCGCGCAGCCGCGGCCACGTCGTCGAGGTGTTCTGTACGCAGACCGAGACCAGTGGGGGGTCGAGTGAGACTGTCGTGAACGCCGACGCCGCCATGCCGAGCGGGGCGTCGGCGGTGCCGAGGCAACACACCGCGACAACTCCGGTGGGAAAGCAGCTGTATGCACGCTTGAGTGCGCCGGGCTCGGACACCGGCGACAGAGCACCGAACGCACTGCGGCTCGCGTCGCCCTGACTCGTCATTTCACGCGCCGCCCGGAGCGGAGCGCGTAGACGATGCCGAGGAGGAAACCGATCGGAGTGCACATCGCCAGCAGGTAGACCCATGTGGGAGCGGTACCGCCATCATCGACGGCAGGCATCACGAACAGCGCGATCAGCGCGACAATTCCGACGCCGAACACGATCCCCGCGAGGACGAGAAGAGCCGTGGACGATTTCTTCTGCATACCTCAACGGTAGAACACATTCGAGAGTCGCTGCTCCGGACCGAATGTGAGGTGACTGTGCAGCAGGCCATTGGCTAGAATGGTGGGTAACCAGGCGCCCTGCTCATCTGATTGTCGTGGGTTGGGCGTCTTTTGCTGTGACAGGGCAACTGTTGTGAACGAGAAGCCAGTTGTTACGGCAAGACCCGCTGCGGTAGATGACCGCGGTGGTGAGACCGAGCGAAGATGAGGGTGAGCACAGTGCCGACCGGCAAGGTGAAGTGGTACGACGCGGAGAAGGGCTTCGGCTTTCTTGCTCAGGAGAGCGGGGAGGACGTCTATGTCCGCTCGTCCGCGCTGCCCGAAGGCGTCGAGGCTCTCAAGCCAGGCCAGCGCGTCGAATTCGGCATGGCTGCCGGTCGTCGTGGGCCGCAGGCACTGACCGTGACCGTGCTCGAACCCGCCCCGAGCGTCGCGAAGAACACCCGCGGGGCCGCGCGCAAGGAACAGCAGGCCAAGCGGCACAGCCCCGACGAGTTGCACGGCATGGTCGCCGACCTCATCACGCTGCTCGAGGGCAAGGTGCAGCCCGACCTGCGCAAGGGGCGCTACCCGGATCGCAAGACGGCGCAGCGCATTTCTGAGGTCGTGCGGGCCGTCGCCCGCGAACTCGACGCCTGACCCGACCCGCTATCCCGTTGCCGACGGTTCCTCGACACGCTCGCTTGGCGCGCTCGGGTTCTGCGGCGACGGCTGCTTGACGCGAAATCCGTCCGGGGTGGTGTTCAGTGCGAGCACCCCGCGCGCAACCTGGAACTGGCCGTCGACGACGACCGCAGACAGCGGCTGCACCTCGATGTTGACGAGCACCCGATCGGGCCGTGACGGCAGTTCGAGGGTGAAGGCCGATCCGCTCGTCTTGTACTCGGGCGTCGGGTCGGGGTTGATGATCACTCCGTTGCGGTCGGCGTAGAGCAGGTAGAGCAGCCACGGGTGGTCGGAAATGTTCTCCGACACCGACAGCATGGCGCTCTGCCCGATGGGCAACGGAGCGTGTTGGCCGCGCAGCGCCTGGTCCTGGTCGGCTGTGCAGTTCTGCATCAGTACGTCGCACCATTCAGTCGGCTTCACGGTGATGAGTTGGTCGTCGATTGCGACGTGCAGATATCCGCGCTCGTCATGATGCTTGCCGACGACCAGAGCGCTCACGATGCCGCCGACCACGCCCGTGAACACCACCGCCACGATCGCGATGATCGCGACTGCCTTCTTCTCACCGCTGTTGAATTGCACGGTTCAATGATGGCCTGTGCCGTGACCGCTCGGGTGGACAGGTCCGTGTGGCGGTCTGCTCGGCTGCGGCCGGGTGGGCGCTTCCGATGGTCTCGGGTGGGCTGTTTCGGGTCGCTCACCAGCGCGGAAAGCCCGCTCGGTCGGGTGGGTGAATCGCGTGGTGTCGGCGGCGGCGAACGAGACGGTCGGAGCCGCCTGGTCGGGACGGTGGCCTCCGAAGCCGGGAACCAGCGTCGACCCGCGAGTGGTCATCACGGTCTGCGCCAACCCGAGGCCGAGGAGCACGGCGACGACGGTGAACCCGATCCACAGCTTCGGCGGAAGCAGCACGCCCAGCGCGGCGCCGAATACCCAGCACAGCTGTAAGACGGTCTCCGAACGGCCGAAGGCGGATGCTCGGGAACGTTCGGGAAGGTCGTCCTGGATCGATGAATCGAGGCACACCTTGCCGATCGCGCTGGTCCCGGATGCGACGAAGCCCGCGACCACCGCGAGCAGGACGTTGCCGAAGATCGCGGCGAGCACTGCGACGACGAAGCAGGCGGCGGTCGCCCACACGATCACCTTCGGGGGATTCTTCAGCTCCAGCCGAGTCCCGACCCCGTTGCCGATCGCGTTGCCGACCCCGGCTGCCGCGCCGACCGCGCCGAGCAGGGCGAGTTGCATCCACCCGCTGTGCGAGCCCTGCGACTTGGCGTAGAACGCGATGTAGAGCGTCATGAAGCCGGTGAGGATGCGGATCGTCCCGTTGCCCCACAGACCAGCGACGACGGTCCGGCCCAGCGGCTGGCGCATGGTCTTGGCGATCTCGCGTGCTCCGCGCCTTGCGCGGGATGTGCGTCCCGAACTCGACCCGGCCTCCGGCTGATGCGGCTCGTGGTAGGTCAGGGTGGTGGGAACCTCGCCCTCGGTGACCTCGACCCACGACGGAATGCGCAGGCACAGGTAGGCGCCGACCACCGAGATGATCGCCAGCCACACCATCGCACCCGGGATGTGGATCGGGAGCGCTCTGGCCAGCACCACCTCGAACAGCGCGGCGACCGCACCACCGATGATCGTCCCGCCGATCAGCCCGAACGTCGTGAGTCGGGAGTTGACGCGCGGAAGGTCGATGCTCGGTGGCACCACACGTGGCGTCACCGCCGACTTCAGCACCCCGAACGATTTGGAGAGCACCAGCAAACCCAGTGCGCACGGGTAGAGCACCCATGGGTCGTACTGCAGTTGCTGCGTGGCGGGGTTCCAGGCGACGTTGCTGATGATGAGCAGCGCGAGCACGGTACGCAGGCCGAACGTTGTGGCCATCGCGATGCGTCGACCGTGTTGGAGACGGTCGAGCATGGGCCCGATCACCGGGGCGATCAGCGCGAAGGGAGCGATCGTCAGCGCCAGATACAGGGCGACGTTCGTTTTCGACTCGCCGGTCGCGGCCGCGAAGAACAGCGTGTTGGCCAGTGCGACGGCCATCGCGGCGTCGACCGCGAAGTTGGCGATGACCGGCAGGGTCAGCGCCGTCAGCCCCGACTTGTCGGCGCCGTCGGCCGTCGCGGCCTGATAGATCTTGTCGACGCCGCGCCCGGTCAGTTCGCGTCCGCGCATCGCGGCCACGCGCATGACCGTGATCTTCTTCGGACCCTTGGCCGACGCAGCGGACGCGGAGTCGTCGGGCATCGCGCGCGTGGCGCCGACGGTCGGCGATTCGTCGAGGGGAGGCAGGTGCGGATTGTGTGTACGGGGCGGCAGGTAGGCCTCGCCGACGGATGCGTGGGCACGACCGCGTTGCCGACCGTCGCCCGCGGGATAGTTCGCGCTGCCCGGGTGGGCCGCTGGGCGTCGTCGGCTGTACTCGTCGATGCGCGAGGTCTCGCTCTCGGGTACTGGCGTCGTCGGGGGGTCGTCGTTCGATCGGCCCCCGTCGGCCCGCCTCCATCGGATCACCTGATCAATTGTTCCTCATCGGTGTGACTGTGTGGCGCAACCGTCGATCGTGTGGGGCGCCACAGCGCGTCGAGGTGGGCGGTTGGCCTGGCGCGGCGTCGATATTGCACACTGGAACAGTGATCGCAGTGACCGGAAACCAGCTCCTGCTCGACGCCGTCGAGTCGGCTCGCTCAGCGCTCGAAGCCGACGGGGAGCATCCGGGCGACCACCGCGCCGCCATCGCGGAGGGGGAGTGGGCCGTCGCCCACTACTTCGACTCCGACATCCCCGGCTACCAGGGGTGGCAGTGGTGTGTCGTCGTCGCGGGCTCCCCGAACAGCGACGAGGTGACGATCAGCGAGACCGCGCTCCTACCCGCCGACGGTGCGCTGCTCGCGCCCGACTGGCTGCCGTGGTCGCAGCGCGTCGAGTCGGGCGATCTGCATCCCGGCGATGTGCTCGCCGCCGAGGACGACGACCCGCGGCTGGTGCCCAACCAGATCGACACCGGCGACGAGTTCCTCGCCGATGACGACGACGTCGCGCAGGTGGCGGGCGAACTCGGACTCGGCCGACGACGCGTACTAAGCCGCGAGGGACGTGACGACGCCGCGCAACGCTGGTACGACGGCGACTTCGGTCCCGAGTCGGAAATGGCTCAGGCCGCACCGTTCTCGTGCGGGACATGTGGCTTCTACATTCCCCTCTCCGGCGCGCTGCGGGCTGCGTTCGGCGCGTGCGCCAACGAACTCGCCGCAGACGGCCGCGTGGTGTCGGCCGAGTACGGCTGCGGCGCACACTCCGACGTCGAGCCGCATCGGGGCGAGGGATCGCCCGCGTACGAGGCATTCGACGACGGCGTGCTCGAGATCGTCTGAGAACGGCCGACCCTGACGACCGACCGGCGCGACAACGACGACCCGTTCGGGACGGGGCGCCTGCGCGCAGCCACTCTTGACGCCTGGCGCTCGTCGCCGACCCGGCTGGTCGAAGACAGTAACGCCGAGGACGACCTGGTCACCGTCGGCTACCGCGACCGACTGTTCACCGAGCTCGCAGTCAACGCCGCAGACGCGGCAGCCGTCTCGAATTCGCCTGCGCGCATAGCCGTCTGGCTCGACGACCGCGAACTGCACGTCGCCAACACTGGTGCTCCGCTGAGCGCAGATGGCGTGCGTTCGCTTGTTGCGCTGCGGGCATCGGCGAAATCCGACGACACCGCCGCAGGTGTGATCGGCCGCTACGGTGTCGGCTTCACGGCCACCGCCACCGTCGCCGACCACGTCGAGATCCGCTCGACGACGGGCTCCATCCGCTTCGATCGCGCCGATACCGTTGCGGCGGTGCGGAATTCGGGCATTTCGCTGCGCGACGACGCGTCGGTTCCGTTGCTGCGCCTGGCGTGGCCCGTCGAGGCTGCGCCCGCTGCCGACTTCGACACCGACGTCGTGCTGGGGTTGACGCCGGACGTCGACGCGCAAGCGCTGCTTTCCGACATTGCGGCGCAGGCGCCCGATCTACTGCTCTCGCTCGAGGCCGTTGAGTCGATCACGCTGCCGGACAGGAGTTTTCGGATAGAGCGGACGGAGTTCGACGCTGCAGAGGAAGACGGCGCGCAGCTTGGCCCAGACAGTAGTGCTCGACGGCTGCGCGTGTTCGTCGACGCCGACGGTGCCGAGCGGGTGTACGCCTCGTGGCTCGAGGTGACACACACGCGCGACGGAGTTGTGAACCGTTGGCTCGCACCGCAGTCCGATGCAGCTGTGGCCGCTCGTCCGGTGCGGGGAGTGCTGTACGCGCCGACGGCGACCGACATCGAGCTCGGGCTGCCCGCCAGAATCATCACATCGCTGCCGCCGACGCCGGACCGACGTCGACTCCTTCCCGACGTCGACATAGCCTCTGCCGCAGCTGGTTACGCAGACTTGTTGCGCATCGTCGAACCGTCCGATCGGCTCGCCCTGCTACCCGCGTCGCATCGGATCGCGGGACTCGACGACGCGCGGCTCACCGAGGCCGTCGTCGACGAGGTGCGCGACGCACCGTGGCTGCCCGCGGCCGAAGGTCCCGACCTCGTGCCGTCCCGTGCGACGCTTCTCGTCGGACTGACAGACGAACTCGCTGACGTACTCGGTGATCTGTTCGCCGACCTCGTGCACCCCGACCTCTCGACGTCCAGCTCGCTTGTCGCGCTCGAACGCCTGGGGGTTACGCCGATCGGGCTTGCGGCCCTTGCAGACCGGCTCGTCGGGGTCGACCGGCCCGCGTCCTGGTGGCAGCGGCTCTACGCCGCGCTCGCGCCGCTCGTTCCGACGGCGCGCGAGGTCGAGGAGCTGGCTGCGCTGCCGGTCCCGCGTGCGGACGGTCGCATGAACATCGGCGCGCGTGGGCTCTCCGTTGTCGCGACGTCGCGGCCACTGCGGTGGATTCGCACCGTCGATCCGGACGCCGACCATCCGCTCCTCGAACGTCTTGGCGTGCAACGGCTCTCGGTGGCGGAGGCGCTTGCCGACGACGGGCTGCGCGCACTCGTCGAGGATGAGGAGGCGGTCGACGACGAGGACGCAATCGACGACGAGGACTCGACACTTCTCGATGAGATCGTCGAACTGCTCGTCGCGGACCCCGCCGCGGACGCACCGGAGTGGTTGTCGCGCATGACGTTACCCGCCGACGGCGAGTGGCGCAGCGCCGACGAACTTCTGCTGCCGAACGCCCCGCTGCTCTCCGTGCTCGTCGACGACCATCCGTTCGGCATCGTCGACGACGAGCTGGTGGCGCGTGTCGGCGTCGACGTGCTGCGCAGGATCGGCGTCGGGTGGGGTTTCACGACCGTCTCCGACGAGTTCCCGACCGCGCCGGATCACGACCTCCCCGACGAGGAGTTCTGGTGGGACGGCCTCGCCGATCTTCCCGAAACCCTCACCGCGGTGCGCGATCTCGATCTCGTCGACGACGAGCGCTGGCCCGAGGCCCTGACGCTCCTCGCTCGCGACGAGTCGCTCGAATCGGTGCTGGCCGACCGCCAGGGCTACACGGCGTGGTGGTTGCGTCATCAAGCGGAGATCGACGGGCACGCGCTCGGCTGGTACCGCGCGCCGTCGGAGTCGGCGCTGGCAGGAGTCCGCGACGTCCTCGACCATCCGTACGCCGACTCGCTCGCCGCGGCGCTCGGCGGCAGCGACGTCGAATCGGTCGCCGATGCCGACACCCTGCTGCACAATCTCGCCGATCCGGCGCGCGAAGTATCGGCCGGCGCGGCGTCGACGACCTACGCCGCGATCGTGCGTGCGTGCCGACACGGGATCGTCGAACCGATGGATCTCGCTGTGCCCGAACGTGTTCGCGCGGTGTCGGGCAGAGCGGTCACCGACGCGATGGTGATCGATCGCCCGTGGCACGTGCAGGTCGTCGACGCCGACGCGATGGTGGTGTTCGCGAGCGCTAACGCAGACGACGCCGCTCTGCTCGCCGACATTCTCGACGTTCCGACCTCGTCGGAGGTCCTCAGCGCCGTCGTCGCTTCGGAGGGAGAGCCGTCGACCGCTGCAGACACCGACGCGGTGCTCTTCACCGCGCTCAGCGGGCGCGCAGTGGACGGCGAAGTCAGAGTCCACGACGACCTGGTTGTCACCGTGGCCCGCGACGGTGAGAGCGTCGACGTGTCCCTCGACTGGTGGGTCGACGACCGGGGCATCACTCACCTTCGACGCCGCACGCGGCGCTAACCTCGGTCGACGTCGATCCCGCGCATGAGTATGGACGCGAGCTGCCGGTAGGCCTGCGCGTCGTCGAGGCCGGTGTGTGCTTCGACGTCTCGTCGTTGGATGCGACTCATCATCGTCGCCGCGAGGTCGCCCGCGAAAGCGGCGTCGACGTCACGGAATTCGCCCGCGGCCACGCCTGCGGCGATCAGTTCGCGCACGCGTGCGGCGGCTGCTGCGGTGTTCTGCTCGTAGAGCTCGCGCGTCGGTGCGAAGGCGTGCAGGTCTGCCATGAACTGCGCGGACGCCGGCGAGAGCGCGTCGCCCACCGCGATCAGATACTCGACGACGGCGTCGCGCGACGTCGCGGCGTCGGCAACTCGCGACTCGACCTGTTCGGTCGCCGTGCGGAAGAAATGGGTGACCGTCTTGGTGACGAGCTGTTCCTTGCTGCCGGCCAGGGTGTAGAGCGTCGAGCGTGAACAGTGCAGGCGCGCTGCGAGGTCGGCGATCTGGAGGTGTGCGAAGCCGTCGGCGAGCATCAGCGCGAGCAGGCCGTCGAACAACTCGGTTCGACGCCGCGTCGCGAGCTCGGCTCGGGTCATCGGTCACCTCCTGGGCTGTGGCGGGAGCATTGCATTCTCGCTCGAATAGTACTAGGAAGAGTACCTGAGTACTATTAGCTGTAGGCACTGTTCGCAGTCCAGATCACGCACCATCGGAGGATTCATGCCCGTCGACCGTCTCCTGCCCACCGACGAGGCCCGTGATCTGATCGCGCTGACCAGGGACTTCGCCGACAAGAAGTTCCTACCCATCGTCGACGAGTACGAGAAGGCCGAGCGGTATCCAGACGGCCTGTTCGCCGAGATGGGCGAGGCAGGACTCCTCGGTCTGCCCTATCCCGAGGAGTGGGGAGGCGGCGGCCAACCCTACGAGGTGTACCTGCAGGTGCTCGAAGAACTCGGCGCGCGCTGGGCGTCGGTTGCCGTCGCGACCAGCGTGCACGGCCTCGCCTGCCACCCGTTGTTCACCTTCGGCACCGACGAGCAGAAGCAGCAGTGGCTCCCGGATCTGTTGGAGGGCAAGCTGATCGGCGCGTACAGCCTGTCGGAGCCGCAAGCCGGATCCGACGCCGCTGCACTCACCTGCAAAGCCGCGTCCGCCGAGGGCGGATACTCCGTCACCGGCGCCAAGGCGTGGATCACCCACGGCGGCATCGCTGATGTCTACAACCTGTTCGCGCGGACGGGCGAAGGCTCCAAGGGCATATCGTGCTTCCTCGTTCCCCGCGACACCGCAGGCCTCTCGTTCGGAAAACCCGAAGAGAAGATGGGCCTTGCCGCGGTGCCCACCACCTCGGCGCACTACGACGACGCCTTCATCGAGGAGGGACGTCGACTCGGCGCCGAGGGCCAGGGACTCCAGATCGCTTTCTCTGCACTGGATTCCGGCCGACTCGGCATCGCGGCCGTCGCCACCGGCCTCGCACAGGCTGCACTCGACGCCGCCGTCGACTACGCACACGAACGAACCACGTTCGGCCGCAAGATCATCGACCATCAGGGCATCGGCTTCCTACTCGCCGACATGGCCGCCGCCGTCGACTCCGCCCGCGCAACCTACCTCGACGCCGCGCGTCGTCGCGATGCGGGACAACAGTATTCGCGCGCCGCTGCCACCGCCAAGCTGATCGCCACCGACGCCGCCATGAAGGTCACCACCGACGCCGTCCAGGTGCTCGGCGGCTACGGCTACACCCGCGACTTCCGCGTCGAGCGGTTCATGCGCGAAGCCAAGATCACCCAGATCTTCGAGGGCACCAACCAGATCCAGCGCCTCGTCATCAGCCGCGCCCTCGCCGCCACGCAGCCCACTGCGTGAGGCGTCCGGCCCACCTCTAAATGTGTGTCCTACGTAAAGATGTGTGCGCTGCAGCACCCACTTCCTTCAACACGACACACATTCACCGCTGATCGACGGGCATCGTCGGTAGTGTGGCGAGAATGATCGTGCAGATCACCGACGTCGACCAGCACATCACAACGTGGGTGGTCGACCACCGAACCGCGCCACTGACGGGCCTCGCGCACGTCGTCACGGTGTTCGGCAACACGATCACCCTCTGGATCGTCGCGACACTCGTCGTGATCGCACTCGCCGCCCGCAAGCACGTGACCGAGGCCGTCTACGTCGGGTTGGGTTCACTCCTCGGAGCGTCGTTGATGGTGATCCTCAAACATCTCGTCAGGCGTGAGAGGCCCCCGCGCGACGACCGGCTCCTCCACATCGAGAGCTACTCGTTTCCCTCGGGCCACTCGATGATGACGATGGTCGTCTACGGACTCATCGCCATCGCGGCGTACCGGGTGATTCCGTGGGTGCGCGCGCATCCCTGGACGCTGGTGCTCGCGCCGGTGATATCGATCCTCGTCGGCCTGACCCGCATCTACCTCGGCGTCCACTGGACCACCGACGTCCTCGCCGGCTGGCTGTTCGGCGCCGTGTGGGTAGGGCTGTGCACCTGGGTGCTGTCGCTCTGGCTGTCCTCGCGCGGCCGATCCGACCGCCCCGTGGCCGAGCCATCGGACTCCGCCTAGTCGGTCGAGCTTGTCGAGACCACCCCACCGCTGGTCGAGCTTGTCGAGACCACCCCTACAGCGCGGCCAGGTACCCGCCGAGCCGATCTTCGACGACCAGCGCCGGCAGCGCGAACCGCAGCTGTGCCGTCGCGTACTCGTCGATCGTCAGCGCAGGCGCGAAATGCCAGTGCTTGAGCGCCCACCCGTGCGCGAGCATCATCAGATCGAACACCGCGAGGTCGACGTCGACGTCCGCCTTCATCGACCCGTTCTCGATTGCTGCAGTGATCGCGTCGCGCATCGGCGCCGACGTCTCCACCTCGAGTTGCTTGATCTGGTCCCGACCCTCGGCGTCGAGCGTGCGGCTCTCCCGATACGTCAGCACGACGGCATCGCGATTCTCGTCGACGATCCGCGCGTACTGCCGGAAACCGGCGATGAGTTGTTCGACGGGGTCGTCGCCCGCGAGGTCCATCGCTGGTTGCAACTGATCGCGGAACTTCTCCAGGATGTCGACGATCGCGGCGAGGAGGATGTCCTCCTTCGACCCGAAATACTTGTAGAACAATCCGACGCTGACCTGCGCCTCGTCGGCCAGCGCCTGCATCGACATCTGGTGAAACCCGGTGCGCTCCATGACGGCGACGGCGGCGTCGAGCAACTGTCGTCGACGTGACGAGACCCGGACCGCACGCACCGCATCTTCGACGGCCAGATCCGACGTCGAGCGTGCGGTTGCGGATTTCGCCACGAGTACTCCTCTTGCATCGAACGGTGAATCGCCGTTCATCACTGTAGCTGCTCAGATCCCCAGATCTTTGGCGACGATGGTCTTCATGATCTCCGACGTCCCGCCGTAGATGGTCTGGATACGCGCGTCGACGAATGCTCGTGCCACCGGATACTCCCGCATGTAGCCGTATCCGCCATGCAGTTGCAGGCACCGGTCGGCGGTCCGGACCTGTAGTTCGGTTGCCCACCACTTCAGCCGCGCCGCCCGTGCAGCGCTCAGTTCTCCCCGGACGTGTTCTGCGATGCAGTCGTCGAGGAACGTCCGTGCGATGTCGAGTTCGGTTGCGAGCTCGGCCAAGACGAACTGGGTGTTCTGGAACGACGCGATCGGCGAACCGAACGCCGTGCGCTCCTTCACGTACTCCAGGGTGCGGGCGAAAACACCCTCGGCGGCAGCGATGGCTCCCACGGACAGCGAGAGTCGTTCCTGCGGAAGGTTTCTCACCAGTTGGTAGAAGCCCTCGCCCTCCTCTCCGAGTCGGTTCGCCACCGGTACCCGCATATCGTGAAAGGAGAGCTCGCTGGTGTCCTGTGCGTGCAGCCCGATCTTGTCGAGATTGCGGCCACGCTCGAAACCCGGTGTGGCAGCGTCGACGACGAGCAGGGTGAGTCCCTTGTGCTTGTCCGCACTCGTCCTCGTCGCGACGACGAACAGGTCGCCGTTGCGGCCGTTGGAGATGAACGTCTTCGACCCGTTGACCACGTAGTGATCACCGTCGCGCACCGCCGACGTGGTGATGCCGGTAAGGTCGCTGCCCGCCCCCGGCTCCGTCATCGCGATGCCGAGCACGGTCTCACCGCTGACGACGCCTGGTAGCCAGCGCGCCTTCTGCTCGGCGGTGGTCAGCTCGGTGAGGTAGGGAAGTACGACGTCGTTTTGCAGTGAGAACGCGATCGCTTCGGCAGCCGCGCCGGTGCGTGCGATCTCGTCGATCAGGATTGCGTTGTACCGGAAGTCGTCGACGCCTGGCCCGTCGAACTGCTCGTCGACCTCGAATCCGATCAGCCCGTTCTTGCCCGCCTCGGTGAACAGGCTGCGATCCCATTGGCCTGCGGTTTCCGAGTTCTCGTGCGAGGGAGTGATCTGCTCGGCGACGAATCGTGCTGCGGTGTCGCGGAATTGCTTGTGCTCGATGTCGTGGGTGAGTGCGCTCATGGGGAGTCTCCGTTCAGCGGAAGGCGTTCTGGCCGGTGAAGGCCTGGCCGAGGACGAGTTGGTGCATCTCTGGGGTGCCCTCGTAGGTGAGCACCGATTCGAGGTTCACCATGTGACGGATCACCGGATATTCGAGCGAGATGCCGTTGCCGCCCAATATGGTTCGCGCCGTGCGACAGATCTCGATGGCCTCACGGGTGTTGTTGAGTTTGCCGAAGCTGACCTGGTCGGGACGCAGCCCGACCGAATCCTTCAGGCGTCCGAGGTGGTAGGCCAGCAACTGGCCCTTCTGCAGTTCGACGGCCATGTCGGCGAGCTTCGCCTGTGTCAGTTGGAATCCTGCGATCGGCTTGCCGAATTGTGTTCGCTGCGTGGCATACTCGAGTGCTGCCGCCCAGGCGGTGCGAGCCGCACCGATCGATCCCCAGATGATTCCGTACCTGGCCTCGGTGAGACTCGAGAGCGGCCCTTTGATTCCCTTGCCCTTGTGCAGGTCGTCGTTCCCGGGCATCAGCGCATCCGCCGGTAGCCGCACGTTGTCCAGCACGATCTCACCGGTGGTCGACGCCCGCAGCGACGCCTTGTGCTTGATCTCCGGCGTCGAAACACCCGGTGTGTCGGTGGGCACGATGAAGCCACGCACACCCACGCCGCCGTCGGGGAGGTCGGTCTGCGCCCAGACGACGGCCACGTCGGCGATGGGGGCGTTGGTGATCCACATCTTGCGGCCGTCGAGTATCCAGTCGTCGCCGTCGCGCCTGGCGCGCGTCTTCATCGACGCGGGGTCTGATCCGGCGTCGGGTTCGGTCAGGCCGAAACAGCCGACGGTGGTGCCCTCGGCCATGGACGGTAGCCACTGCGTTTTCTGTTCTTCGCTGCCGTTGTTGTAGATCGAGAACATCGCGAGCGAACCCTGCACCGAGACCATCGACCGGATGCCCGAGTCGCAGGCCTCGAGTTCGAGACTTGCCAGCCCGTAATGTACCGACGACGCTCCGCCGCAACCGTATCCGTCGAGGTGCATGCCGAGAACGCCGAGCTGACCGAACTGCTTGAACAACTCGCGCGCGATCGGGATTCCGCCCTCCTCGAACCAGTCGGCGATGTACGGGGTCACCTGGTCGGCGAGAAATCCGCGAACCGAATCGCGCACGGCCAGTTCGTCGTCGGAGTATCCGAGATCGAGGTTGAGGGGGTCGAGTGCGGAAAACTTCGTGCTGGCGGTGGTGCTCATCGGGCGGCTCCGTTGGTGGTCGACGTTGTGAGGGTTGCGGGGGCATCGAATTCGCTGGCTGTCATCTCAGCGGCAGCGGATGTGGTTGCCCGGTAATGGAGTTTCTTGCCGGTCGCGGAAACAGGTAGCGACCCGACGATGCGATAGGCGCGTGGACGTTTGAACTGCGAGAGCATCGGATGCTCACGGCAGAAGTCGTCGAGTTCCTCCGGGGACGGGCGGGCGCCCTCGACAGGCACGATGTAGGCGACGACGAGTTGACCCCACCGATCGTCGGGAACGCCGACGACAAGCGAATCCGCCACTGCGGGATGGCCGTTGAGGGCCTCCTCGACCTGTACCGGATGCACGTTCTCACCGCCGGAGATGAGCATGTCGTCCTTACGTCCGACGATCGTGACGAACTCGTCGACGTCCCAGGTGGCGAGATCGCCGATGTGCAGCCAGCTACCGTTGTACTTCGCCTTCTCCTGCTGAGGTGAATCAAAGTACGCTGCAGCACATTTCGGCGAGCGGATGATCACCTCGCCCACCTCGTCGCCGTCTCGTGCGACGACGTCGTCCGGGTCGGCCAGCCGTCCGTCGTCGCGGACGTGGACCACGCGCACGTCGTCGTCGAGGCAGGCACGCCCCGCGGTTCCGGCGTGCGCCGGCAGGTCCGTGGGGCGCAGGAAGGTGTTCCAGAAGCCTTCGGTGCTGCCGTATCCGTTGAAGATCCTGGGGGTGAGTACCCGCTGATAGAGCAGTGCGGCGTCGCGTTCGAGGGGAGCGCCCATGGTGACGATGCCGTTCAGGCTGGATAGGTCGCGCGGACGACGTTGCTGCTCGGCAGCGAGCATCGCGAGGTTGGTTGGCGCACCGATGAGGAATGTCAGTCCGTAGCGTTCGACCCAGTCGAGTGTCGTCGCCGCGTCGAACACACGCATCGGCACCAGCGACGATCCGAGGTAGAACGTGGGATTGGGTCCGGCGCAATAGAGTCCGCCCCGGTGGAACCACGGGGTCATGTTCAGCGTGCGATCCTCCGGCGAGAGCGGGAAGTGCATGATCACGTCGTGCGCCGAGAAGATCTCGATCGCGCTGTTCATCGGCACCGCTTTGGGCATGCCGGTGGTGCCGGAGGTGTAGAGCCGGGCGGTCTCGTCGAACACGCCGCGGGTTGTCCGCGGTGCAGGAGCGTCCGCCGGCAGGTCGGCGAACCGGATCGACCGCGGGCCGTCGACGAGAGTGCCTGTGCCCACGCCGATCAGGACCTCTGGGGTGTGCTCCGCGCGCTCGATTGCCGTCGACACCATGTCGGTGAGCTCGGTGTCGTAGATGTAGACCGACGGCCTGCTCACGTCGAGGATGACCGCCGTCTCGCCTGCGGCCAACCGGAAGTTCATCGGTGATCCGACGGCGCCTACTGCCTGGGTGGCGAGGTAGAGCTGCGCGAACTCGGGACCGTTGAACAACTGATATCCGACGACGTCGCCGTCGCCGACGCCGTAGGCCGCGAGGCCTGCGGCCAACGAGTCCACGGCGGCGCCGAGCTCTGCGTACGTCCACTCGGTATCGGTGGTCGGGTCGATCATCGCGGTGGTGTGTGCGTATCGGGAAACGTTGCGGCGGAAGCCGTTCAGATACGTAAACTCGTGCTCGAAGAACGAGCGATACTGTGCTGCGTCGTAGACGTACGGTGTTGCGGCGTCGTGACTGTCGAGGGTGCTCATGATGATCTCCAGTGACCTCGGGTTGGGCCCTAGCCGGCCATCGTGAGTCCGCCGCTGACGCTGATCACCTGGCCGGTGATGAACGACGCCGCGGGGGAGGCGAAGAACAGAACGGGCGCTGCGACCTCGTCGGGACGGGCGAGTCGTCGGAACGGAATCGCTTTGACGAGGGCCTCTTTGAGCTTGTCGGGCTGAGCCTGGAAAAGCGGGGTGTCGGTGGGGCCGGGGCACACGGCGTTCACGGTGATCTGGTGACGAGCCATTTCGCGTGCGAGCGACTTGCTCAAGGCGATGACGCCGCCCTTGGCGCCCGCGTAGATGGATTCGCCTGCGCTGCCGACTCGTCCGGCGTCGGAGGCAAGGTTGATCACCCGGCCGCCCTGCCAGCCTTCGGTTTTCGACGCCTCGACCATTCCCGGCAGGAAGGCGCTCGCCATGTGGACCGGTCCGAGGTAGTTGATAGCGACGACCTTTTCCGCGAATTCGGTGCTCGCATTGAGGAATTGGTCGGTGCGGTCCCATCCTGCGGCGTTGACGAGGATGTCGGCGACCCCGACTTCGGCATTGACGGCGTCGCGCAGCGAGTCAACGGTGGCCCGATCGGCGACGTCGACGGACATCGGCACGATGGCTGCATTCTGCTCAGCGGTGCGCTTGGCGGCGTCGAGGTCGAGATCGGCCGCGACGACCGTGGTGCCCTGCTCGGCGAATGCGAGCGTGATGGCCTTACCGATACCCGATCCTGCGCCGGTGACGACGGCGATGCTGTTGGTGCTCATGGGTTTTGCTCCTGTGGTCTGTGGTTGCTGCGGTCAGGCGCCGACGTACTTGTTGAAGTCGGGTGCGCGCTTCTCGGCGAAAGCCGTTGCGCCCTCGAGTCCCTCGGGGGAGTGGGTGAAGAGGTCCAGTGCACTCATCGCGAGATTGGAGAGTCCGGCCTGATGGTCGGAGTCCGCGTTGAAGCTCTGCTTGAGGAAGCGCAGCGTCGTCGGCGACTTCTCGGCGATCTCGGCAGCAACCTTCTTGGCCTCGTCGAGCAGATCTGCCGCCGGCACGACCCAGTTCACCAGGCCCCAACGCTCAGCGGTGGCGGCGTCGTATTGGCGGCACAGGTACCAGATCTCGCGCGCCCGCTTCTCGCCGACGACTCGTGCCAGGTAGGCCGAGCCGAATCCGGCGTCGAATGAGCCGACCTTGGGGCCCGACTGGCCGAAGCGTGCGGTGTCCGCGGCGATGGTCAGGTCGCACAGCACATGCAGCACGTGGCCACCGCCGATCGCGAGTCCGTTGACCGCCGCGATGACGGGCTTGGGGATGTCGCGGATCACCTTGTGCAGGTTGCCGATCTCGAACATGCCCGACTCCGACGGCCCGTAGTCGCCGGTCTCGGCGCGCTGCTTGACGTCGCCACCGGTGCAGAAGGCCTTCTCTCCCGCTCCGGTCAGGATCACGGCCTGCACGTTGCGGTCGGCCCAGGCGCGCCTGAAGGCGTTGATCATCTCCTCGACGGTCTTGGCGCGAAATGCGTTGTAGCGCTGCGGGCGGTTCATCGTGATGACCGCCGTCGGGCCCTCCACGACGTACTCGATGTCTTCGTAGTCGGTGGTGCCGTAGCTCATGTCGCTGCTCCTTCGCGAAGGTGGTCGCCGAGACGGACTGACTCGGACTTCATAGTGAATGAACGTACATTCACTCAATTGGACGTGTCAAGGGTCACAAAGAAGCGGATTGTCGTTCGCGCAGGTCAACGCCCGTCGACGGGGCGCTTCGTTTCGCCGACTGGGCGCTACGTCACGTCGACTGGGCGCTACCTAGTACGCGCCGCCGCTGAGCGGTGCGGCTCGATCGCAAGGCACCGGGCGGGGGTGTGCGGGGTCGAGCGCGTTGAGCACGAAGTACGCGGCGCGACGCGAGCCTGCGATGCCCGCGTGTTCGGTGTAATCGACCGGGCAGCCGTCCTGGACGACGATGTTGCGCACGTTGGAGCCACCCGGCGGCAGGCCGAGCGTGTACGGGACGACGGCCTCGTCGTAGCGGGTCGCGATGTTGGTGTAGCTGATCTCGGGGTAGTAATAGCCGCCCGCCGCGATCTTGCGCATCACGTCGGAGGTGGGGTCGAGTTCGGCGCATCCCTGGCAGAGCGGGGTCTGTGCCGCGGAGATGCCGAGCTTGCGGACCGTAGGCAGGATCTGGTCGGCTCCGGCCACCGTCGAGCCTCGCCATGCCGGGGCGATCGATACGTGCTTGTCGATCTTGCCCCGACCGCCAAGGTATTTCGCGTAGTACGCGGGCACGACGGTGCCCTGCGAATGTCCGACGACGTCGACCTTGGAGGCACCCGTTGCCGCGAGGACTTTGTCGACGAAACGTCCGAATTGTGCTGCGCTGTCTTCGATCAGTCCCATTCCGCCGACGGCGGGACCAGGCCACGGCAGCTCATCGAGCGCCCCGTAGGTGAGCGCGAAGACGCAGTAACCCTCGTTCTTCAGCAGCGGAACGTATGTGCCCCAATTGGTTTGCTGTGATCCGCCCGTTCCGTGTGCGAGCACCACGGGGTAGGGATGTTTCGACGTCGGGCGGCAGGAGAAGTCGTTGGAGCCCGGTAGCGATCCGCCATGGTTCGACAACTCGGCAGGGATGCCCGAGAAGAAGTTGAACGTCACCGGCAGAGGAGCCGCCGACGCGGTGCCCGCAGTCGTCGTCCCGGCGAGCAAGGCGAGTGCTGCCGCGACCGTAACCAGTAGTGAGAATCCCCGAATCCGCATGAACACTGAACCTAGCAAGTGCTTGGTGAGCGTGGGTGCGTTGCGTCGAAACCGTGTTCTCGACGCCCCGCCGTCGGCTCGGCGGTCGGGCTCAGTCGAGACCGCGTTGCGCGGTCCGGTCGCCGCGTCGAGACGCGGCGCGCTGGACGAGGAAGAGTCCCGTGCCCGCTACGCCGACGGCGAGACCGACAAGACATACGGCAAGCGTGCGGCCGCCGCCCCATCCGGTGGCCCACACGACGATGGTCGCCACCAGCCACGCGACCATGCCGACGACGATCACCGGCTCGGGCGCCCGCAGCGCTTGCGGCAATTGGGGGATCTCGGGTTCATCGGCCACGGAGGACAGGGTAACTTCCCCCTTGTGACAAGCGATCCCTCGAGTGATCCGACTGGGCCATCGAACTCCGACGCCCAGTCGGCGGAACCGAGCGCCCAGTCGGCGGAACCGAGCGCCCAGTCGGCGGAACCGAGCGCCCAGTCGGCGGAACCGAGCGCCCAGTCGGCGCAACCGGCGCAACCGGCGCGGCGGTTCGGGGCCGTCGACCGCTTCTTCAAGGTCAGCGAACGCGGTTCGACGCTGAGCCGAGAGATGCGCGGCGGGTTGGTGACGTTCTTCACCATGGCCTACATCGTGGTGCTCAACCCGATCATCATCGGCGGCATACCGGGCGAGTCCAAGAACGCCGACGTCCTCGGCAACGTGCTGCCCATCGCGCAGGTCGCGGCTGTCACGGCGCTCGTCGCGGGTGTCATGTCGATCATCTTCGGCTTGGTCGCCAACTATCCGTTCGCCATTGCCACCGGTCTGGGCATCAACAGCCTGCTGGCGGTGACCATCGTCCCTGAGGTCACCTGGCCCGAGGCGATGGGGCTGGTCGTGGTCGACGGCATCATCATCGTCATCCTGGCGATCACCGGATTCCGCACCGCGGTGTTCAATGCTGTTCCCGCAGAGCTGAAAGCAGCGATCGCAGCGGGTATCGGCTGCTTCGTGGCGTTCATCGGATTTGTCGACGCCGGGTTCGTCCGACGTATCCCCGACGCCGCGGGCACCACCACGCCCGTCCAGCTCGGCTTCGGTAACTCGATCACCACGGTGCCGACGCTCATCTTCGTGATCGGCGTCCTGCTCATGGGTGCGTTGATGGTGATGAAGGTGCCGGGTGGTCTGCTCCTGGGCATCATCATCACGACGATCATCTCGATCATCCTGGAGTCGACGCTGCATCTCGGCTCGGGCGCCGAGAAACAGGGCGGCTGGTCGCTGTCGGTGCCCAAGATCCCCGACTCGGCAGGCGGACTGCCCGATCTGAGTCTCGTCGGCAACGTCGACCTCTTCGGCGCCTTCACACGTATCGGTGTGCTCGCGGCCTGTGTGTTCGTCTTTGCGCTGGTGCTGTCGAACTTCTTCGACGCGATGGGCACGATGACCGGCCTCGGCCGCGAAGCCGGACTCGCCGACGACAAGGGCAATCTGCCCGGCGTCGGTAAGGCGCTGGTCGTCGAGGGCACGGGCGCGATCGTGGGCGGTGTGGCGTCGTCGTCGTCGAACACGGTTTTCGTCGAGTCGGCGTCGGGTATCGCCGAAGGTGCCCGAACGGGTCTGGCCAACATCGTGACCGGTGGACTGTTCATCGTGGCGATGTTCCTGACGCCCCTGTACGAGGTCATCCCGTCCGAGGCCGTCGCGCCGGCCTTGGTCATCGTCGGTGCGCTGATGATGGGTCAGGTGACCCGCATCGACTTCACGAAGTTCGAGTACGCACTCCCGGTGTTCCTGACAATCGTCACCATGCCGTTCACCTACTCGATCGCCAACGGCATCGGCGTCGGATTCATCAGTTGGGTGGTGATGGCCGCAGCGGCGGGCAAGGCGCGCAAGGTGCACCCGTTGATGTGGGCGATCGCAATCGTCTTCGCCCTCTACTTCGCGCGCGAACCCATCTCCAACCTGATCAGTTGACCAGAAAAACGGGCAATTCGGGCTGATGTCGTCCGTTCGAGTTGTGAAAACGGTCGGTCAGTACTGCAAATGCTGTGCGGCAAACTAATGTAAAGCCCGTGAGTACACCGACCGACGACGGTTTATCGGGTGCCCTGGCGCTAGCGATTGTGCGCTTGGCGCGGCGACTGCGCCTACGTAGGCAGAACCAACTCGTATCTTTGACCCAGTTGTCGGCCTTGTCGACGCTACACATCGAGGGCGCGATGACGCCGGGCGCGCTGGCGGCCGCCGAGCGGGTCAAGCCGCCGTCGATGACGCGCGTGCTGGCATCACTGTCCGATCTCGGCATGATCGAGCGCGCGCCGCACCCCACCGACGGGCGTCAGGCGATCGTGACGCTCGCACCCGCAGGCGAGGAGGTGATCGTCGCCGAGCACGCCGCCCGACGCGCCTGGCTGTCAGACCAGATCGACGCCTTGACCGACGACGAGCGCGCCACCCTCCGCAGCGCTCTGCCGGTCCTCGCCAAACTCATCAGCGAAACCGACGAGCCCAACTGAGCGTGCCGCCCCGACCCTCCCGGGTCGAGCGGCCCCCTCGCTGATCGAGCTTGTCGAGATCACCCGCTGATCGAGCCGGCCCCACGCTGATCGAGCCGACCCTTCGCTGATCGAGCGCCCCACCCGCTGATCGAGCCGGCCCCGCTGATCGAGCTTGTCGAGATCACCCGCCCGTCGAGATCAGAAGAACGTCCCGGCGAACGGAGCGCGGTCGGTGGCGAACGCCCGTGTCAGCGCGCGCAGCGTGTAGTCGGAGTCTGTCCACAGGCGCCCGGCGCTCGCGAACAGCGACGGCTGCACCCCGCCGAGGAACAAGCTCGACAGCACGGAAATATCCATGCGCACAGTCGGTTTCGACGTCGACGGCGCGACGATCGCGCCCCCGTTCCGCACCGATACGTCGTAGACCCCCGCCCGCTCCCGGTAGCCGTCGGTGACCTCGAGCACGATGTCGAGGTCGGCGGAGTAGGTGCGCGTGCTGAGCGCGGCGGGGACGTCGAGAATCGACACCCACATCTCGTCGGAGCGTCCGGTGGTCGGCGCGGACCGTAGATCGGTGAGTTTCGCGCGCAGCGGGTCGTCGACCGGGATCGACGCCGTCAGCGACGGCACCAGGTCGAGTCCGAGCAGAACCCGCCACAGCTCGGTGTGCGCGTCGTCGGTGATCGCGAAGAGTTCTTCCACCTCGCCGCGGACCTGGCCTGCAGAGCTCTTGTGGATGCGGTAGCTCGCGTAGCCGTCGGGGTGCAGCAGGTAGTGCAGGCCGCTGGCGGCCGGGGGACGTTCCGACGGACGGTCGGCGAGGATCGGAGGCCACCACTGCGGGGTCCGCGCGAGTGCGCCCGGGCGTGTGCGCGCCCAGCGCTCGTGGATGTCGGGGATCGTCGCGGCGACCTGCTGCGGGTTCGCGAAGTAGACCTCGGGGTGGTCGGGGGCCTCTGCGCGCAACGTCGGACGGCCCGGGGTCACCTCGACGCTCTCGGAGAAGCATGCGGGGCCGAACCCGAACCGTTCGTAAATGGTCCCCTCCGACGCCGTGAGGATCGCGAACGCGAAACCCTCACGCTCCCACTGGGTGAACAACTCGGTGATCATCCGACGCAGAATGCCTCGCCGACGATGCGTCGACGCGACCGACACCCAGGACAGACCGGCCGCAGGAACCTGCGTCCCGCCGGGAACCGTCATCTGCATCCGATAGAACATCGACACCCCGACGAGCGGGCGGTCGTCGTGCCAGGAGTCCCGAACCAGTACGACGTCGTCGTCGGAGACCTTCCCGCGGAGATCCGCGCGCTCGTCGTCGGAAATAGGGTTTCGCATCGCGAACGCGCGCGCATCCGTGGTGATGATCTCGTCCCAGTCGGCGTCCGTGGCCCGTCCCAGGTCGAGTGTGCTGCTGCGATTGTCCGGTGATCTCACTCCTCAACCGTGTCACATGGGAGGGCAGGAGAAGCAATTCGGACTGCTTACGGCAGACTGGACCGCGTGTCCGAGCCTGTTTCAGCCCCACCTCTGGCAGTCGACGTCATCGACATCGACGACCCCGACGACCTGCGCGTCGACGACTTCCGCGACCTCAACTCCGTCGACCGCCGCCCCGACCTGCCGACGCTGCCGGGCGGTCGACCGGGCAAAGGGCTCGTGATCGCTGAGGGCGTTCTGGTGGCTCAACGCATGATCGCGTCGCGGTTCACCCCGCACGCCTTCCTGGGCGTCGACAAGAGACTCACCGAGCTGTCCGACGACCTGCGGAACCCCAGCCTGTCCGGGGTGCCGTTCTACCGCGCGAGCGCCGAGGTGATGGCCGAGATCGTCGGATTCCATCTCAATCGGGGAGTCCTGGGCGTCGCGCGCAGACCAGCCGCGTTGGAGGTCGACGACGTGCTCGCGACAGCCACGACCATCGCCGTGCTCGAGGGCGTCAACGACCACGAGAACATCGGCAGCATCTTCCGCAACGCAGCGGGCCTCGGCGTCGACGCGGTCCTGTTCGGTGCGGGCTGCGCCGATCCGCTGTATCGACGCTGCGTACGCGTGTCCATGGGCCACGCGCTTCTCGTGCCGCACGCGCGGTTCGACGACTGGCGCGGCGCCCTCGACCTCCTCGCTGATCACGGCTTCACGACGGTCGCGCTCACCCCACGCGAGTCCGCGGTCCCGCTCGCCGACGCGGTCTCGGCCGACAAGGTGGCCGTACTCGTCGGAGCAGAGGGCCCCGGCCTCAGCGAGACCGCCATCCGCGGCTCCCACGTCGCGGCACGCATTCCGATGAGCAGGGGCACGGATTCGCTCAACGTCGCGACTGCTGCGGCAATCGCCTTTTACGAGCGCGTCCGATCAGGGACGATAGACCGGTGAGCCTCGCCGAGTTCGACACCGCCCGCGCGTCGACGGTCGGCCTTTATCGCCGCGAACCGACGCCATGGGCGAGCGGACTCTTCGTCGCGACGACGTGCGCGATCTACTGCTCGCTGCTGCTCGTCGGCCTCTACACGCTCGTCGCCGACATCACGCCGTGGTCGGTGGCGGCTCGCTGGATCGGGGTTGCTGTTGCGATGCTCGTCGCGGGAGGACTCGGCTGGACACTGTGGCCACTGCGTGACCGACCCGTCTGGCGGTGGATCGTGTGGGGCTCGCTGATCGGATTTCTCGCAGGCGTCGGCTCATCGATCGCCCTGGCGCTACTGAATCCCTGATCCACCCGGCGAAGACCTACCCGGCGGACCTGCTCGAACTGCCTACTTGTCGGCGCCGAAGCCGAAGTACCGCGCGACGCGGCGCGTCCAGCCCGCCGACTCGTCGACGTACTCGCCGTTGGTGGGGAGTTCTGCTTCGACGCTCCCCGGCTCGCCGTAACTCCCCGGCTCGTCGAAATTCGCTGCCTCGCCGGCGTTCACGGTTGGAACCGGCGCCGTGACAGCATCCTCGACGCTCGCTGCTGGTGCATCACGCAGCTCGGACTCGACCACCGGCCGACTCTCCTCTGACCTATCCGCCCCGGTCTCGACCGCTTCGGCGTCGACCACTTCGGTGTCGACGATCCCGGCGTCCACGACGTCAGCGTCGACCTCGGGCTCACCCGGCCCATCGGCCATCGGCGGCGCCGCGACCGGTTCGGCGACCGGGATGCCGACCGCTGGTGTGTTCCCTGGAACCGGGGCAGGCGGAGCGTCGACGGGATGCTGCGCTGCGGCTTCGGCCTGCAGGACCTGCTCGCGCGCGCTCGCCGCGGCCGCGGTTGCAGCAGCAGTTGCGGCGGCGGCCGTGGCGCTGGCCTCGCGGTAGCGCTCGTCGTCGGCCTCGGTCGGCTCGTAGTCTGCGGGCCTGATGGCGAAGCCGGTGACGGGAATCGTCAGCGGTTCAAGATCGCTCGGCGCGAGGGGTCGGGTGAACCGGAAACCCAACCACTCCCGATTGCCCTGCTCGGCGAGTTGCTGCGGATGGAACGGCAATGCCAGCGGATCGGGTGCCACGCCGGGGGCGTACCGCAGCGGATGCTCGCCTCCCCAGAAAGGCTTCTCGAAGGGGTACGGCAGGCCGTCGTCCTCAATGATGCTGACGGGGTCGGCGGCAAACGAACGTCGAAGTGTTCCGTCTTCCCACCGCGCGAAAACGCCTGTCGCAGAGTCGGGTTCGGTGTAGAGCAGGACTGCGGCAGCGCTCTCGGGGATCGACGCCGCCGTGCGGATGGTCTCGACGGTGCGCGTCAGCGTCGACGGCTTCGACGTCGCGAAGAGCGAACACGACACCACGGTCAGCGGGCCGTAGAAACCCGCGTACACCTGCGAACTGTCCGAGTCCATCGCCGCGGCGAGGTTGGTGTCGACGGACGGGACGAGAACGCTGTCGCCATAGATGGCCGATGCCAACTTCTTGGCCGCGTCGACGTCGTTGGTGACGCCGGATCGGAGTACGTCGACGGGAGTGTCGGTGTCGATGAACCACAGTGTGACTGCGCGCGCGGACATGGAGGCCGGTGCTCAGCTGTTCCCGTTGCTGCGCACACCGAGCAGCACGTCTTCCCAGGCGGGCACGGCAGGCTTGCGCGACTTGCGACGACGATGCTCCGTCGGCTTGTCGTCGGTGCTCGACGTCGAGGTGTCGGGGCTTGTCGACGCGTCCTGAGTGCCGCGCTCGGAGTCCGTGGCAGGAGCTTCGTCGACGACGGTCGGCTCCTGTGCAGCGTCGTCGTCGATGCCGAAGTCGAGGGTGTACGTGTCGTGTTCGACCCGCACCTCGACGTGCCGTGAACGCTGGGCCCCGATCAACGCGTTGGCGTCGAAGGTGACTTCTTCGTGGTCGTCGTCGGCGGGAGTGATCGTCGGCGTGCTCACCGGGATGAGTCGACGTCGCGGTTCTATCGTCTCGGGGTGGATGAGTTCCTCGGCGAGATCGTCGAGCGGAACCGCGGTCCCGCCGTGCGAGCCGGGAGAAAAGCGCCAGTGCGCGTGATGCTCGGTGTGTCCGACCTGCCAGTTGACCTGGACGACCCACTGCCCGTCGTCGCCCTTCCAGGCGTCCCAGGTCGCTTCGTTGGGGTTCTGGCCGTACGCGGCGAGTCCCTCGGTGACCGTGTCGCCGAGAGTTTCGGTCGACGGTCCGTCGTGGCGAACGGGGTGGGCGAGTGCGCCGAGTTCGGTCGCACGCTGACGTTCGAGCAGCACCGGGTGGGCGAAGCGCTCGATCTTGTCCTTCGGCACTCCGGCGACGGCCGCGACCTCCTCGACACTCGCGCCCGCACGGATGCGGGATTGGATTTCTCGGGGGCGCAGCGACGATTCCATTTCAATCTCGATCTGTCCGAGGCGGGAGAGGTCACCGCGGGCGGCCGCGCGGAGCCGCTCGTCGGCGTCGAGCTTGAAGCGCTCACCGGAGTCGGTGTCCTGGCAGATGACATGCGAGCCGTCGACGTCGACGCCGACGACCCGAAGTTCACGCATCATCTGCTCCTCCTCTGGTGGCCATGAGTGCGGGCATTGTCGTCAGGTTAGACCACAGATCCGCGTGAGACGGTCGGGACACGCGGCAAATCCGCAGGTCGCACCCAAACGCGCGGCGCTGCTAAGCGCCAGACGCGGCCCGAACTGGCAGACGCGGCGGGTGTACCAACCGCGTCTGCCGACTCGAGCCGCGTCTGTGCGGAAAATGTCAGAGCTTGCCGACGACGTAGTCGATCGCGGCGGTCAGGGTGCTGACGTCGTCGGGCTCGATCGCCGGGAACATGCCGATGCGGAGCTGGTTGCGGCCGAGCTTGCGGTACGGCTCGGTGTCGACGATCCCGTTGGCGCGCAGCACCTTTGCGACCTGCGCGGCGTCGACGTCGTCGGTGAAGTCGATCGTCCCGACGACCTGGCTGCGCAGCGCGGGGTCGGCGACGAACGGTGTCGCGAACTCGCTGGCCTCGGCCCATGAGTACAGGCGCGAGCTGGAGTCGGCGGTACGCGCGACGCACCAGTCGAGTCCGCCGTTGCCCAGCATCCACTGGATCTGGTTGTCGAAGAGCAACAGCGTCGCGAGTGCGGGCGTGTTGTACGTCTGGTTCTTCGCGCTGTTGTCGACGGCCGTCGGCAGCGACAGGAACTCCGGGCACCAGCGATCGGTGTGGGCGATCTGGTCGACGCGCTCGAGGGCGGCGGGACTCATCACTGCGATCCACAGGCCGCCGTCGGAGGCGAAGCACTTCTGGGGCGCGAAGTAGTAGACGTCGGTGTCGGCGATGTCGACCGGCAGGCCACCTGCGCCCGACGTTGCGTCGATGGCGATCAGCGCGTCGTCGGAACCCGCGGGACGGACGACGGGCACAGCAACACCGGTCGACGTCTCGTTGTGGGCCCACCCGATGAGGTCGACGCCGCCGAAGTCGTCGACGGTCAGCGCTGCCGGATCAGGTGCGGTTCCCGGATCGGTGGAGATCACTGCGGGGGAGTCGAGGAACGGCGCCTTCTTGGCGACCGTCGCGAACTTGGAGCTGAACTCGCCGTAGGTCAGGTGCAGCGAACGCTGCTTGATCAGGCCGAACGCCGCCGCATCCCAGAACGCAGTGGTGCCGCCGTTGGACAGCACCACCTCGTAGCCCTCGGGCAGCGAGAACAGGTCGGCGAGACCCGCGCGGATCGAGTCGACGACGTTCTTCACCGGCGCCTGGCGGTGGGAGGTACCCATCACCGACGCTCCGATGTCGACCAGGGACTGCAGTTGCTCGGGGCGCACCTTCGACGGTCCGCAGCCGAACCGGCCGTCGGAGGGCAGCAGCTCTGCGGGGATGGTGATGGATTCGATGGCGACGTCGCTCATGCCCGCAATTCTAGGGATGTGGCGCCGACCACTGCGTTCCGCCCCTCCCCGCGCGCTTACAACCCCGGTTTGACGACGTCGCCCCACCCCTCGACGTCCTCGGGTCGACGCGGCGCGGGACCGGTGTAGAGCGCCGCGGGGCGGACCAGCTTGCCGAGCTGCTTCTGCTCGAGAATGTGCGCGCACCAGCCGGCGGTGCGCCCGCAGGTGAACATCGCCGGCATCATGTGGGGTGGTACCTCGGCGAAGTCGAGGATGACTGCCGCCCAGAACTCGACGTTGGTTTCGATGGCCCGGTCCGGACGTCGCTCGCGCAGTTCGGTCAGCGCGGCCTGCTCGAGTGCGGCGGCCACCTCATAGCGCGGGACGTCGAGTTCCGATGCGGTGCGGCGCAATACGCGTGCTCGCGGGTCCTCGGCACGGTACACGCGGTGCCCGAAGCCCATCAGCTTCTCTTTGCGGTCGAGGATTCCCCTGACCAAACCTCTTGCGTCACCGGTCTTTTCGACCTCTTCGATCATCGGCAACACCCGCGCCGGTGCGCCGCCGTGTAGCGGTCCCGACATCGCTCCGATGGCTCCAGAGAGCGACGCCGCGACGTCGGCTCCGGTGGACGCGATCACCCGCGCTGTGAAGGTCGACGCGTTGAGTCCATGCTCGGCTGCACTCACCCAGTAGGCGTCGATCGCCGCGATGTGTTTCGGGTCGGGTTCTCCCTTCCACCGCGTCATGAATCGGGCGGTGACTGTCGGGCATTCGTCGATAATCCGTTGCGGCACTGCGGGTTGGTGGATGCCGCGTGCCGATTGCGCGACGTACGAGAGCGCCATCACCGACGCGCGCGCGAGGTTGGCGCGTGCGGTGGCGTCGTCGATGTCGAGCAGTGGCTGGTAGCCCCAGATGGGGGCGAGCATGGCCAGCGCGGCCTGTACGTCGACGCGGACATCGCCGGTGTGGATGGGCAGCGGGAATGGTTCGGCGGGCGGTAGTCCGTCGCCGAACCGGCCGTCGACGAGTAGGGCCCACACATCGGCGAAGGTGACGGCGTTCTCGACCAGATCCTCGATGTCGACCCCGCGATAGCGCAGGTTACCGCCGTTCTTGTCCGGTTCGGCGATCTCGGTCGTGAAGGCGACGACGCCCTCGAGTCCCGGTACGAAGTCGTCGGGAATGCTGTTCGCCACAGGGGCCACCTCTCTCCACGCAACACCGTGGGAAGTGCGCGGCGCGGGGCTGCGGCGCCACCCCAGCACTCTAGGTCACTCCAGCAGGTGCGGCACAGCGGGACGCCTCACCCAATGGGCGGTGACGGGTCGGGTCGGGGAGTACCGTCGGCGTCGTGGACAACGACCCCATCGACCTGCCCGGTATGCGCGTCGGTTACGGCGGCGGCATCCCACCCAACGTCGGCGATGGCGATCGAGCGGCTGGCGCAGACGGGGTGCGGGACAATCTCGATCCGAGCTGGCTCGACGGTGAGCCGCCGTGGCTCGAACTGTTCACGGTGTGGTTGCGCGAAGCCGTTGCCGCGCGCATCCCCGAACCCAACGCGATGGTGCTCGGAACTGTCGACGTGAACGGACTTCCGGCTACACGGACCGTGCTGTGCAAGGGAGTCGACGCCGGGGGCGTCGTGTTCTTCACCGGGTACGACTCGGACAAGGGACACGACCTCGCCGCCAACCCTTTTGCCGCCGTGACCTTTCCATGGATCGCATTGGAACGACAGGTTCACTTTCGCGGGCCTGTGACCAAGGTCAGCGACGCCGAGACGCAGGCGTATTGGAACAACCGCCCGCGCGGCTCTCAATTGTCGGGTTACGCGTCGGAACAGTCACGCGAGATCGGTAGCCGTGCCGAGCTCGAAGCCAAGGCCGCGTCGGTCGCCGAGCAGTTCGGCGGATTCGACGACGGCGACCCTGTACCCGCGCCGTCGAATTGGGGTGGGTACCGAATCGAACCGGTCTTCGTCGAGTTCTGGCAGGGCCGAGCCAACCGACTGCACAACCGGGTGCGGTTGACCATGATCGACGGTTGCTGGCGGGCGGCTCGGTTGCAGCCGTAGAGCTTTCGCCAAGGTCACAGGGGCGGGAGCCAAGCGGGCGGTACGACAAGACCCATCTGCCGGTCCACAGGGGACCGTGTTTTCGTGACCAAGTTCTTCGCATGCGTTAAGCTTCGCGGCAGCATGTTCGGGGAGTGGTTGCGACAGTTGGGGAGGGCTGGTTGAGCGAGAGCGATCTCGAGCAGTGGTTTGCCGACCTCCCGCCGTGGCCTACCTCGGGTACGACTCCGATGCACGAACTCGCGCGCGAGTCGTCGAGTGTGTTGGTGGCCTCGAAAGTCGCCGGTTCGGATACCGCTTCGTCGAGCGAGGGATCCGGGTCGGCCTCTCCCTCGCAGGAGCTCGACGCCTTCCTCACCTCCCAGGCCGAACGCTTGCGCGAGGACACTCGCCAGAAGCGAGAGAACGCGGCAGGTCCGCGCACCTGGCACAAGAGGCGGGGAACACTCGTCGGCGCGGGAGCAGGGATCCTCGTAATCGCGGTGATCGCAACTGTTCTCGGTGTCGCTCTATCGGGGTCCGACGAACGCGAGTCGACCACTGCGCGGCCGTCGGCCGTCGGTCCGACAGGCAGCAGTACCGCGTCTAGCAAATGCCCTGCCAGCGTGAATGGCGCCGTGACCACGGGAGCTGGTGCGGGAGACCAGAGTTCGGGCCCCAACGTGATCAAGGCGTTCAACTATGCGTACTACGTCGACAAAAACGCTCAGAAAGCCAAAGCTGTGACGACGCCGAACGCGGTCGCTGCTGTCGATGTCATGCAGAAGTTCATCGACCAACGCGGCGTCGGCACCAGTCACTGCCTCTCGATCACTGATCGCGGGAACAACACCTATGGTGTGACGCTCACCGAGACTCCACCGAATGGCGGGGCGCCGATCGTCTACCAGCAGACCATCAGTACTGTGCAGGCCGGTGGCAAGTACTGGATCACTTCGATCAAGTCTGAAAACTGATTTTCAACGCCACTATTCGGGGTTCTCGGTCTCAGGTCGAGAAGTAATGAGGGGGACAACGCGACGATGACACGGTCAGCCAAGAACCGGACTCGCGAAGCAGCATTGGACGTACGCCGACCTTCGATGAAGACGGCGGTCACCTCTGCGGTTCTCGTCGCCTCCATCGCGACTGCGTTGGGTGCCGGTTCGGCGGCAGCTGTGGAACAGGGCGGAACGAACCCCAACGATTCCGCGCCGCAGCAGGGCGGCACCGCGCCGACCGATACCGCTCCCCAACAGGGCGGTACGGCTCCGACGCCGGCGCCCGAACCATCCGCGCCGATCAACGTCCCCGGTGCCGGTTCGATCCCGGCCCCGCCCCAAGAAGCTCCTTACCAGCCGTACACCGCTGCCCCGCAGTATGAGGAGTCGGGCTACACCGACCCCGGCTACAGCACGTACTACAGCCCCGTACCCGACGCGCCGCTCCGGGCGCCGAAGCCCGTTGCGCCGGTGCGCCCGATTGCCCCGCCGCCCAACAAGATTCGCGTCGGAAACTTCGTGACCGACATCCCCGACGGCATGTCGGACAAGGACGTCAACTCCATCAACGCGTGGTCGGCCTACGGTGAGGCCAAGATCGCCCAGAACCTGATCTCCCTCGGCGTGCCGAAGGACAAAGCGTCGCGTCAGGCCGCGGCCACGATCATCGGCGTGGCCATCGGTGGTGCCGCAGGTGCTGCCGCCGGTGTCATTCCCGGAGCGCTTGTCGGCGTGCTGCCGGGCGCAGCGGTCGGTGCGGGGGTCGGTGCCGGTGTCGGTGCCGTTGCCCTGACCCCGGTTTCGGTGCCCGGCGTGGGAACACTCTCGGGGGGCGCCGTCGGCGCTCTCATCGGCCTCCCGATCGGCATGGCAGGCGGAGCGGCAGCGGGCGCTGTCGGCGGAGCCGCCCTCGGCGCGACGATCGGCGGCACCATTGGTGGCATCGCCGCGTACACGCTCGGCGCAGGCGATCCGGGCGCGCACCCGCAGGAGCCCTGGAAGCTCGACGAGAACGGAAATCCCAAGCAGCCCAAGCACGCCAAGCCTGAGCCGGTCGATCCCAGCATCAACCAGTTCGAGCTGTCGGTTCCTGCTGAGTCGGCCGCCGAACAGGGGCTGCCCGGCGTCGACTACGTGGTCAACTATCGCGGCGATGTCAACGTGAAGGTTGGCAACCAGACCACCACGTGGTCGGCAGAGCAGGCGCAGGCGCCGTACAAGGCACTCGGGCCGCTCGGCGCTGCGCTCGAGAAGCACTTCCGCGAGCTGACCAAGCAGATGACGGGCAGTCTCGACGCTCAGGTTCCCGGCTCCGAGGTCAACTGGCCCCAGGAGGCTGTGGGTCGCCACGCGCTACCCGACGACGCAACGGCATCGGAAGCCGTTGCGGCACAGTCGACTCCGGTGGCAGCGACCGTCGACGCCCCGGCGGACGCGACCAAGACAGACGTATCTCGATCCGAAGAAGCAGCACCCGCCGTCGCCAAGGTGGGTCGGCACGCAGCAGGCCGCTGATCGACATGTCCGACACCAGCGTGCAGGGAGCTCAACAGGCGGCCGCGATGCCACACGCGGTCGTCGTGGTGGGCTCTGCCGGTGGTGTCGGAACGTCGGTGATCTCAGCACTTCTCGCTGAGTATCGGGCGGCGACGACGCTCGGCGCTGCGTCGTGGTGGGTTGACGCATCGGGCAACGACTGCGATATCGAGTTGCGGCTACAGGGGCGTGGCGACCCGTCGTTGCTGCGAAGCGAACTCGGTACCGGCCTCCACCTCGCCGCCGAAGGAGCATCGGTGGTCGACACGGTCGAGGAAGTCTGGGGCAACGGCGCCGTGCCGGTCGTCGACGCCGGTGCGCGTCTACTCACATCACTTGCCGATCTCACCGACGACGTATTGATCGACAAAGTCACGCCGGTGATCGTGCTCGGTGTACGGCCTGATCTCCTCAACCGGGCGCGCCCGTTCTTGTCCGAGTGGCACAAGGCGGGCGTACTCGAACGGTCCGTCGTCGTGATCAACAACCCCGTTCCGCTACCGAATCAAGCGTCGCTCCGGACACTGCTGATCGACACCGTCGGCGCGAGCGTGGCTGCGGTCGTCGGATTCGACTACGAACCGGTGCTCGGCAGCGGGCTGGCAATGGGCCGTGTTGCGCAGGAGAAGTTCCTCCCGGCGACATGGGTGTCATTGCAGGCTCTCGCGCGGGCGACGCAGGGCACTGCCGCCCAGTAGAGGTATCGCCCAGTAGGTAATACGCCAACGGGATTCACTCGCTGGTAGTACGTGTCGCTAAACTGCTTCGGTGCCCCGCCTGCTCGCCGATACGACGCCTCTGCGCAATATCTACTTTCGGCGTCTCTGGGTGGCGAACATCGTCACCGTCATCGGTGCTCAACTGACGATCGTCGCGGTACCGGCCCAGATCTACACCATCACAGGCAGTTCCGCGTATGTGGGACTCACCGGACTCTTCGGTTTGGTGCCGCTCGTCATCTTCGGTCTGTGGGGCGGGGCGCTCGCAGACGTGCTGGATCGTCGAATCTTGTTGATCTGCACCACGATCGGGCTGATCGCGTGCAGTGCGGCATTCTGGGCACAGTCGGCGTTCGGTGTCGGAAATGTCTGGATTATCCTGTCGCTGTTCGCAATTCAGCAGGCATTCTTCGCGGTCAACCAGCCGACGCGTACGGCGGTGCTGCCGAGGCTGCTTCCCGACGAGGAGCTCCCTGCTGCGCTGTCATTGAATATGACGGTCATGCAGGCCGGCGCGATAGCGGGTCCGCTCGTCGGTGGTGCGTTGATCCCGATACTTGGGTATCCGCTCCTCTATCTCCTCGACACCATCTTCCTCGTACCGACGCTCGCGGCGGTCGTGATGTTGCCCGCGCTCCGACCGCTCAGTGGCGACGCGCCCAAGGTTCCCGGGCTGCGCTCGGTCATCGACGGTCTGCGCTATCTCGGGGCGCACAAGATCCTGATGGTGTCGTTCGTGGTCGACCTCATTGCCATGATCTTCGGCATGCCGCGGGCGCTGTTTCCGCAGATGGCCCACGAGAACTTCGGTGGGCCGATCGACGGCGGCTGGGCGTTCGCGCTGTTGTTCGCATCAATCCCTGCCGGTGCCGTGATCGGCGGTGTCTTCTCCGGATGGGTGAGTCGCGTTCAACGGCAGGGCCTGGCTGTCATTGTGTGCGTCATCATTTGGGGCGTCGCGATCGCCGGTGCGGGTATCGCGGTGGGATTTGCACATGGTCGCGCGATGCCGTGGCTCCCGGTTGCCCTGGTGCTGCTGATGATCGGTGGTGCCGCCGACATGGCGTCGGCGGCATTCCGTCAGTCGATCCTGTTGGCCGCGGCCAACGACGACGTGCGCGGTCGACTGCAAGGCGTGTTCATCGTCGTCGTCGCCGGTGGTCCGCGAATCGCCGACGTCGTACATGGCGCGGTCGCGGTGTCGATCGGCGTCGCACTCACCACGACCGGTGGTGGTGTGCTCGTCGTGATCGGCACAGTCCTTGCCGCGCTTGTGGTTCCGGCATTCGTGCGATACCGCATCGGGCGCACCATCACCGAGCGGGCCGAAGGCCAGGGGTGAGCGTCGAGATCGCCGACGATGCCCTGACCAGCGGACCAGAGATTTCGATGCCAAGATGGAGCGCATGACTGTCACCGTCGGGGAATCGCGCAGCGGCTTTCGTGTCCCGCTCATCGACATCACGCCGTATATCGCGGGCGGCAGCGCCGCCGACAAGGCTGTCGTCGCCGCGCAGATCGACGACGCCGCCAGTTCGGTGGGCTTCATGCAGATTGTGGGGCACGAGATTCCATCGGCCGTGATCGACGAGTTCACCGCGGTGCTCGACGATTTCTTCGCACTACCCCTCGACCAGAAGAAGGCGTATCGCACCCCGCCGGAGATCAATCGTGGGTACGCGCCGCCGAAGTCCGAATCACTCTCGTTGTCGCTCGGCGTCGAATCAGCGAATCGCATGAACGACTTCTTCGAGGCGTACAACGTCGGCGTCGAAGCCAAGGAGTACCCTGATCTCGAGCTCCCAGACGACCAGTACGCCGACAACACCTGGCCGCAGGTCGACCACTTCGAGGCCGCGGTGTCGACGTACTTTGCCGAGGCTCGACGGGTCGCGCACACCCTGACCAAGATCTTCGCCGACGCACTCGACCTCCCGTCCGACTTCTTCGACGGCTACACCGATCACTCCCTCGACGTGCTGCGCATGAACAACTACGCGCTGCCGCCCGGCGAGGTGGAGCTCGACGGCGAGCTGACGGGCATGGGGGAGCACACCGACTACGGCATCGTCACCGTGCTCTGGGCCGACCAGGTGCGCGGTCTGCAGGTCCTCGACGGCAACGGTCAGTGGCACGACGTCGCTCCCGAAGACGGGGCATTACTGATCAACCTCGGTGATCTGATGGCCCGCTGGACCAATGAGCGATGGATGTCGACGTTGCATCGGGTCAAGCCGCCGATCGTCGACGGGAGTATTGAACGCCGACGCTCCGCCGCCTACTTTCACGACGGCAACATCGACGCGACGATCTCCACGCTTCCGTCGTGCGTCGGCGCCGGAAGCCGGTACTCGCCGATCACGGTGGGCGAGCACATCGGCGCAAAACTCGCCGGATCACGTGCGGGACAGGCAAATCCGTACGCCAAACGTGAAGCTGCCCGAGTCCAGCGCGCCATGCAGCGGGGACTCGGGCAGCAGTAGATCGCTCACGGCCGGTGTCCGGTGGTCAAGGGGCCGCGGTCGGACTCGTCAGGGAACGATCACCCAGCCGCCGAACCCGTAGCCCTGAAGAACTCGTACCGGAGTGTTGAGTGCGTACGCACCGATCATCACCTGGACGGCGCCCGAGCCCGTACGCAGTTCGAGCGACTGGGTCTCGCCTGGTTTGCGCCCGAACGTAGCGCGCAAAAACTTCTCCTGCGGAATCAATGAAGCACCGTTGCTGAGCATGATGAGCGAGCTGCACCGCGGATTCCGTGCCCACCCGGCACCGTTGCCGGTGAAGCCGAACGAGGTCAGTGTCGCCTTGAGCACGCCGCGCTTGGGAGAGGTCAACGTGACATGGACAGAGCCACGACAGTAGTCATGGTCGCCGAAGAAGCCGAAGTTGTCGCCGGTGCTTGTGTAGTGGGGCAACGGTCGGGGCGCCGGCGCCGCATCCGCGCCACCTCCGCCGATTCCGATGCCCAGAGCTGCCGACGCTGCGACAGCGACCCCGGCGGCGAGCCGACGACTCTTACTGCGGAACTTTGACCCGAAAACGGGCATGTACGCACCTGATCCTTGGGTTTGGGCGTCGTGGACGCAACGGTGATCGTTCATTTGCGCAAACAAATTAGCACGACGTTCCGTGGCTTGGGTCACAGGTTTCGAGGGCGGCAGAACTGTAACGAACCGCGCGGCGTCGAGCGCATCGCTGATATAACGGCAGTGAGGGCACGTGTGTCGGGGAGGGTCGGTGGAACGTCGCCGGAGCCGAGGAACCTGGGCGTCATGCGGAACCTTTGGGGCGGAAAAGGACGATACGGCAGATGCCACCGCGTCCGAACGTCGAGACGTGCAAAGACCGTGCAGGAGAGCACAATGACCACATCCTCGCAAACCCCTTCGACGATGCGCGCAGCCGTCGTCCATGACTTCACCAAGCCCCTGACAGTCGATTCGATCGACGTTCCGGCCCCCACTGGAAACGAAGCGCTGGTGCGCGTCGACTACACCGGCGTCTGCCACACCGATCTCCATGCGGCACATGGTGATTGGCCCGTCAAGCCAGAGCCGCCCTTCGTGCCGGGCCATGAGGGAGTCGGGACCGTCGTTGCGGTGGGCGACGACGTCACCCGTATCAAGGTGGGCGACGTCGTCGGAAATGCGTGGCTGTGGAGTGCTTGCGGCGAATGTGAATGGTGCGAAACCGGTTGGGAGACACTGTGTCCCAACCAGAAGAACGGTGGGTACTCGGTCGACGGTTCGTTCGGCCGCTACATGCTCGTCGACTCACGCTACTGTCCCATCATTCCGTCAGGTGCCGATCTCGCCGCCGTCGGCCCGATCCTGTGCGCGGGCGTCACCGTCTACAAGGGTCTGAAGTGCACCGACACCAAACCCGGTGAGTGGGTGCTGATTTCCGGTATCGGCGGACTCGGGCACATCGCGGTGCAGTATGCGATCGCGATGGGTCGTCGGGTGGCGGCGTTCGATGTTGACGACGAGAAGCTCGAACTCGCCCGCCATCACGGCGCCGAGATCACGGTCAATGCCGCGACGTCCGCCGACCCGGGCGCCGAACTGCAGGAAGCCACGGGTGGTGGCGTTCACGGCGCACTCGTCACCGCGGTCAACAAGCACGCGTTTCCACAGGCGATCAGCGCACTGCGGCGCGGTGGGACCGTCGTCCTGGTCGGTCTTCCGCCCGATCAGTTCCCGCTCGACATCTTCAGCACGGTGCTGCTCGGGTTGACTGTGCGCGGCTCGATCGTCGGAACCCGCAAGGACATGAGCGAGGCTCTCGATTTCTACGCGCGGGGCAAGATCACGCCCACCTACTCGGTACGCAGTCTGACCGATATCAACGCGGTGTTCGACGAGATGGAGCACGGCAAGATCGAAGGCCGCGTCGTGATGGATATGGCCAAGGACGCCGGCTGAGCGGCGTTGTTTGTAACGGCTCCACTTATATCGAGAATGTGTGTCGTATCGGAAGATGTGGGTGCTGCAGCACACAGATCCTTCGATTCGACACACATCTAGCCCGGCCGGGATGCTGGGCGGTGTATACGGGTGGCAGGGTCTGGCTCGAGCCGGGGTGCGTACACAATCGTGACGTGAGCGGGGCGCCGAGGAGATTATTGTCTTGGCGTCGCGCTGACGACCG